>CAZTGJ010000185.1:0-6613 GCA_964613025.1 uncultured Thermoplasmata archaeon
CATCACTCAGGGAATGAAAATCGCACTTACTTCACATGGCTGAACTCTTACAATTGAACAAAAACTATTTCAATGAACATCCCATTCGACCCAATGATGGTATTTCGCGATGTGATTCAGATCGCCCACTGGTCCAAGCTGAAGAGGATCTTTCACAGGAGGATCGGTATTCCCATTCTGGCTCTTACTTCACTCGTGGCAATTCTCCTCATTTCCCTTTTCGACAACGCAGATACTGAGCTTCACAGGGATATCATTGCCCTCTGCCTCATTTGCATCATCCCTACTATGATTTATATCAAGTTCATCATCTTCAGATCGCATTTCCAGTTCACCAGATTCATGTGTGATGCCCAGAAGATGACCTTTATCTCACCGAGACGGGGTCTGAACAGACATACCATCGTGTATAACATCTCGTATTCCACTATCAAAAAGGTCTCTCTCAACCTCTTTGGTTCATACGATCTGTCCTTCCAGGTTGACCTTTTGGACTTCCTCAGGAAACCAATGACCACGATCCATCATCTTCATTTTCCCATTCCCCTCAGATTGATCAGGGACAAGGAGAACGAAACACTGATGTTCCAGGCCTTTGATCATCTCAACAGGCATTACCTTGGGCGACCCGGTGTTACCATCTCCTATGACCCCTCTACGGTATACTACTCAGCAAGAAAGGATGTCAGGGATGTCCGGGGAGGGTTTGGAAAGATCATCTTCTCGGTCAGTGGACACCGTGAGGCAGAGTATGATATGCTGTAGTGATCCGAGCATAAACTATTTCAGGGAGTCCAACTACTGCAAACCACTATGAGTGCTGGCAAAGAGATCGTTATGAAGAAGGGTGTGAGTATTCAGAAATATAGTCTCAAATGGGTCCAGGCCAGATTCATGATATCTATTATCGGTTCACTCCTTATCATTTGGGTCGTTTTGTTTTTGGTTCCGGCCTCAAATGACCTAGAGGCCCTCGTGATCATTCTCGGATTGATGAATATCTTCTTCATCACCCCTGCCGTTGCCATCATCCTTCACGTCTTTGATTATCATGCATACTCGCAGTTCGAATACAACAACTACGAAATGGTGTTCAAATCCCCACCAAAGCTCCTGCGCAGAAGCACCCTCATCTACCACATTTCCTACGAGGATATCACCAGGATATTCCTGGACTTCAACTGTTCCTATGCCATTATCCTCCGGGATAACTCCCGCCTGGAGGTCCCTCTGAAGGTCATTGCCTCCCACTCGAACGAGATGATGTTCCTTGACTCCATCAATCTGCTGTACCAGTTTCACAGTTCACAGCAAGGCGCCCGTGTGTTCTACGATCCCCACTCACATCTGTATACGAAAGATATCCTGGTCAAGAGCATGAGGGGAAAGCCAGGTCGCGTCTTCTTTGCCCTCCAGTGATCTTTCCACTGTTCCCTACCTCCCTCATCACGTCTCTCACTTCCCTTATCTGCGACCACAGTGTCACTTCGCTCCACTATTCCCCACCTCCCCACTTCCCTTATCTGCGCCCACAGTGTCACTTCGCTCCACTATTCCCCACCTACCCCTCCCCCCACCCTTACCTTCTGCTGCCCTTTCCCTATTCCCCTCTCCCCCCACTTCACGCGTCCTCCTCCAATTATGTAATCATTAAATATCGGGTATTGTCTACCTCTGTCCATGGCACCATTCACCTGGGAATTCCCCTATCCCTCACAGCGTATGCCTGTTATGGCGAATAACATCGTAGCAACTTCCCAGCCGCTTGCATCCCAGGCTGGTCTTCGAATGCTCCTCAGAGGAGGGAATGCCGTGGATGCCGCTATTGCCACTGCCATCACTCTCACCGTGGTGGAACCAACATCCAATGGACTCGGGAGCGACTCCTTCGCTCTGGTCTGGGATGCTGAGGAAAGGAAGCTCCATGGATTGAACGCCTCGGGTCGCTCACCAGCCGCCTGGAACTACGACCACTTCGCCCAGTATCAGGATGGGGGTGGAGAGGGGAAGCAAGGGGAGGGAGGGGGTGGAGGAACCATGCCGATCCTTGGATGGGATACGGTTACTGTTCCCGGAGCGGTCTCCGCCTGGGTTGAACTTTCGGAGCGATACGGCAAACTTCCTTTCAAGGAACTCTTTCAGCCTGCGATCCACTATGCCAGGGATGGCTTTCCCGTTTCCCCGATCACGGCCCGGGTATGGCCTCTTGCGGAACAGAAGTATCAGGGGATGCCGGACTTCGGCAGGGTCTTCCTTCCCTGGGGAAAGTCACCGGTTCCAGGCCAGCTCTTCAGGAACCCGCACCAGGCAACGTCTCTGGAACTGATCGCCGCGACTGCAGGGGAGGCATTCTATAACGGGGAGCTTGCAGAACGGATCATTGCCCATTCTCAGGATGGGGGTGGACTGATGACACGTGAGGATCTTGCCTCTCATGCCCCGGAATGGGTGGAGCCGATCTCCGTGGACTACCATGGCCATACCCTGCACGAGATCCCCCCAAACGGCCAGGGGATAGCGGCCCTTGAGATGCTCGGGATCCTTGAGAACCGGGAGGATGAGATATCCGAGTATCCCGTTGATTCTGCAGAGAGCCTTCATCTGCAGATCGAAGCCATGAAACTTGCCTTTGCAGATACACACCGGTATGTGTCGGACAGGAAGTGGATGGAGATCGATCCGGAGCATCTCCTTGATGCGGGGTATCTTGCTGAGAGAGGGGATCTCATTGATATACAGCAGGCACAGGATCCTGGATACGGCCTGCCTGGTCACGGAGGTACGGTGTATCTGACAACCGCAGATGAGAACGGAATGATGCTATCTTATATTCAATCCAACTACATGGGTTTCGGATCCGGCATTGTGGTACCAGGAACCGGGATCGCTCTCCAGAACCGGGGGAGAGGTTTCAATCTTGAGAAGGGACATCCGAACCAGGTGGACGGGGGAAAGCGACCGTTCCACACGATAATACCGGCCTTCGTGACAAGGGAGGGGGTGGAGGGGGAAACGGGGGGAAGGGGTGGAGCAGGAGACGCGAGAAGAGGAGGAGGAGGAGAGGTGATGAGTGGAGGAAAGGGGAGGACCGGACAAGGTATTGGATCCGGGACAGGAGAACGTGAACCCGTTATGAGCTTCGGGGTCATGGGGGGACCAATGCAGCCCCAGGGTCATGCCCAGATGATGATCAGGATGTTCGACTATCACCAGAACCCGCAGACCGCAATCGATGCTCCCAGGTGGCAGGTATTCCCTGATCTGGAGGTTGCAGTGGAGCCGGGGATATCAGACCAGGTCATCATCGATCTCATACGACGGGGACACCGGATCACCCGGTGGCGGGAATTCTGGTGGTTCGGAGGAGCACAGGCGATCTACTGTTTGGGTAAGGGGAAAGGGCGATACTGCAGTGGGTCTGATCCGAGGAAGGACGGACAGGCATTTGGATTCTGAGTGGAAATAACTACCGGCATTTGGATTCTGAGTGGAAATTGCTGCTAGCATGTGGATTCTGAACCAGGATGAACCAGAGATGCGATGGTGCTCGGGGGTAAGGAAATATCAGAGAATGGGTTTGTACTCAAAATAAACGGGTTAGTGCAATAACATATAAATATCGAGAACCCAGCTCACCCTCAAAGGTGAGTATATGGACTTCAGAGAACGTACCCCACTCATTGCGATCGTGATCATTGCAATTATCGTTATCTCCGCTATCGGCCTCGGTAATCTCGACTGGTCGGATGACGATGACACCAATAGTATAAAGGTCACCGATGATCCGAAGGTGATACAGGATCTCATGGACACCCTCCTGTCCTCGGAGTCCACCCGGAGCACCGCGGCAGTGTACGATCCCGTTGTGGTGGACGATGACCCATTCCTGGTGCTGGCTTCAACCCCCCGGGCCACGTGGTACGAGGGTACGACACTCCATCAGTACCCCCTCATTGTGGATTCCGGTTCCTCTGTCGAAACGGGGGACCGATTTCTGAACCTCTATCCCAACGAGGGGGCCACCCGGATCGGCAACGTCGAGGAGTTCGACTGGACTTTCTCCACAAGCTTACTCGGGACCCAGGAGGAGATCTCGATCAACATTGCCAACACATACTGGACCCAGTCCGACGGTGCTATCATCATGGGCACTTCCAGCAACAGCTATCACCAATCACTCTCAGGGATCGTGCTCGCCAGCTATCTCAACATCCCCGTCATCCTCGAGGACGAGTGGACCGGTTCCGAGATCAAGAATACCCTCACCGACCTCGGGGTAAAGTACACCCTCATCTTCGATGACTCGGAGGGCTTCGGTACGACCTACCGGTTCACTACCCAGGACAGCATCGAAGACATCGTCATCCGGTTCCTGGACGACAGGTTCGGTGGCGTATCCTATATCACCCTGACGAATCCCATGGACCTTGATCTGAACTATGCGCTCCCGGGGATCTCGTCCCTCGCCCCCTATCTCACCGCCTCCCGGCAGGGCGTCATCTCCGCTGCCATCGAACAACCGCTTCCACCTGACCGTGCCTTCCGCGAGGAACCTGATGCATTCCTGGCAAATGTGACCACCTACCGCGTCAAGGACAAGCTAACCAGGACCCAGGGCATCATGGACAATCTCTCGGCTCTGCAGCCCTACCTGGACAATTCCCCCTACCTAGCCATCCTGGGAAGCGCCTACAGCCTTCCATTCTACTACACCTATCTTGTTCCAAAAGGCATCATGGCCGACTCATCGATGACCAATGATGACTCACGCCTGATCAATGATGCCTCATCGCTACCAACAGGTGATCCATACCTGATCACTGGTGCCTCATCGCTGCCAACAGGTGATCCACGTCTGATCACAGATGACCAACGTCTGACCGACCCCCGTTCCACGGCCCCCGCCCCCCCGTATCAGAACATCAACGAACCCGCACTTGTACCCTCGGATGACATCTATGCCGACATTGACGGCGACTACAGCACCGCCGAACTTGCCATGGGTCGTCCCATCGGCATCAATCTCGAGGACGCGTCCACCCTCATTACCCGGACCTTCTTCTACGACGAGTACATGGCGGAGTGGAATGCGGAATCTCCGGTCTCCCAGATGCCAGTCGTCGGTACTGAGTGGAAGAATACCGCCTACATCCACTTCGGGGACGACTGGAACGGGTACGTCACTATCAGCTCCCCTGCGGCTGCCCAGATTTACGAGTATCTCACCGTGAACGGCTACCATACATATACAACCCCCGCAACCGGAGCCACCGTGGACAGCATCACCCGGTTCTTCCAGTCCTCGAACATGGTGTTCATCCTCGCCCACGGATCCGAGAGCGGTTTCCACATGCTCGACGGGTACAGCGCGGACATGGTGAAGAACTGGTTCATGGGCCCATCCTCCTGGGTGGTGACCTCATGTAATGTGGGGAACACTGACTGTCCGAACCTCACCGACATCGACGACTCCATGGCCTTCGCCATCCTCAGGACGGGGATCAACGCTTTCTTTGGAGGCATGCGGTACGAGTACACTGGCGTGTACAATCCCGATGACGAGTACGGCCTCGTCACCAGCGGCTCCCCCAGGCTCTCCCAGCTCATAATCGCTCATCTCTCCGGACAGGATCTTACCACGGGCATGGCCCTAAGAGATTCGAAGAACCAGTACATGTCGGAGCTTGCTAATGATGAGGGGAGAGACTATGATATTGCCATCAAGATGCTGTACGGTGATCCGATGTTCAATCCGTACGAACCGTGAGATCGGGGGCTACGGGGTTCCCCCACCCCTTTTCCACTCGAATCCTTTGTCCCTACTTCCCATCATGTTGCTGTGAGAATGAGGTATCATGCTTCGTTTCGATAGGCGTCTCCCCTATAGGTGTGGGCGGTTCCTCTACCGTTAGCTCTTTCGCGGGTTCTCTCCTCGATTCTCCGTTCTCATCGACATCGGTTCGGCTTTCGATGTTCTCAGGAGCCACCTCGGCTGATTTCCTTCCATTGCCCACCTCCGTTGCTTTCCCCCCTTCTTTCAGTGGCTTTCTTTTCCCTGTTTCACCACTACTCTTTTCCGAATCTGTGAATTTCGGTTCCCTTTCAGACCTTCTCTTTTCCGAATCCATGGATTTCTCCATTCCCTTTCCTGTTTCCTTCCCCTTTCCTGTTTCCTTCCCCTTTCCTGTTCCCTTTCCCATTCTATGGGTCCCGACCATACCGCCGGTCCACTGATCTGATTCCAGCGAACCATCGATTCCATTTCCCTTCCTCCCTTTCCGCCTTAAGACAACTACCACGACACCGAGCCCGGTGAAAGCTATGAGGAGGATCAGAATGAAGGGAAGCCAGATCTCCAGAAGTGATTTATCACCCGAATCGGGATCGATGACCGTCTGCTTGATGTCGTTCCCCACTGTGAGATTGAGGTATACCTCTTCGGAATAGACCATTCCATCATGTGCCCGGAACGCAAGAGACCGGTTTCCATTGGATACCTGTGTGGTATCCCACTGGATACTCCACTGTTCAAGCTCCCCTTTGACAATTTTCCATCCGGAATTGTCAATGGCGGGTTAATTTTCCCCACTTTCGGCGGATTAAAATTCCTCAC
>CAZTGJ010000186.1:0-6601 GCA_964613025.1 uncultured Thermoplasmata archaeon
TCCGGTAAAATGACCGATGTCGTCATCGTCCACATGGAGGGTGGACTCATAAACCTGATTTCCAGCAGAGAGTAACCATACTGCACAATATGTGGAAAGAGCGACAGCAAACATGAATCACTGCTGCTTCGCACCGCAGTTCAGGCAGAACGAGAATTTCAGATCAACCTTCTGATTACAAGAGGAGCACGTCCATTGGGTGGATGGCATGGATTGAAGAGGGGGCGGATGTGGTGGTGCAGCCGGTGGTTGTTGCTTCTGGAATTGTAGTTGAGATGTCGATTGTTGTTGATACGACTGCAGTTGCTGAGGTAAGGCCGCCTGTGGATGAAGGTGTTCTTGTTGTTGTGGATGAGGAATCGGAGCGGGTTCCTGTGAGGGGGCCGGATCCTCCCAGACATAACCGCCTCCCCGCTTCAAGAAGCCGAGCACAGCACCGATGATGACGACAAGGAGGATAATGTAGGCGACCACCGGCAACGGTCCCAACTTGTTGAAGGGGAATTCGGGATCATCCCCATTCTCCGCCGGACCGGTATTCACCAGGACCTCGATGGTGGTGGTCACCTCCTCGCTCCTGACGTCATGATCATCCAGGACGACCAAAAAGATGGTGTGGGTCCCAACCGAAAGTGATGAGGATCGGAATTCCGTCTCCGTCCCATTGAACAATTCCCCGTCGATCGACGAGGTCCAGATATATCGCCTGATAGAACCGTCATCGGTTCCCTGTCCGGTAAAGGTTACAGTACCTCCCTCATTGACTAGGACAGGATCGACAGATGTGATCTCAGCAATGGGCTTGCTGTGGATGTTCACCGTTGCAGCTTGCGGTTCGCTCCAGGCACCGAGGCCATCCTCCACTACAAGAGTGATGATATGGGTGCCAACGGAAAGTTGTGAGGTAGTGAGCTGGGATGAGCTATCGTTTAGGAGCTCACCATCGAGGGATGATGACCACACGTACCGAACAATTAATCCCCCCTGATCAGGATCCTGAGCGGAGCTTTCAATTCTGATGGTATCGGTATCGAGGGCCAAGGCATGCGATACCGAGGTAAAATCGACGGTCGGTCTCTGATGGAGGATCACTGAGATGGTCCCTCCAGAAAAACTCATACCGTAGATATCGATGACATGAAGCGAGATGGTGTGTAAACCAAGGGTGGAAAGCGGCGGGATCGTGATCTGAGCTGTGGTGCCATTGGCGATCTCCCCGTCGAGATCTGAGGTCCAAACGTACCGGTCAACAGATCCTCCGGTGACACTCCCCGAAAGAGTGAGGGATTGCTGATCGGATGCGGCCGGGGAAGGGGAGACGGATTCGATGCTGGCAAGAATCCCTTGTGAGATCGTCAGCATAGTGGAGATCGGCGTGCTCCAGATCCCGGATTCCTCCATGACCTTGAGGGTGATCGTGTGCTCACCAGGGGTGAAGCCGTTCTTAGAGAAGGAGGGATTCGGGCCATCGTAAATGGTGCCATCGATATCACTTGTCCAGAGATATGTCGATATCTCCATGTCGGGGGTGGCTCCCGCATCGAATTGCACCGTATCAGTATTCGTGGTGATGATGGGATCGATGCCCTCGAACCAGCCAACAGGGGCTAGTTCGATGATCATCAACCCATTTCCCCCGTCCGCATTGTACAGGTAATTCCCGACACACACCATATCTGAATATGAGGTGGAAATGAAATTCGAGATATGCTGTTCCTCGATCTCCGGAAGCGCTAAGAGGTCCTGAACGTAGATCCCGTCCAGGGAACGGGTATGGTAAACGGTATCGCCGTTCTGGGTCCAGGCGTACGTGTAGTAGCCCACCTCCCAGGAGGCCACGGCCTCGGGATCAGCAGGATCTGCAAGATCGTAGATGAACATCTCGGTCCCGAAGTGGGAGAACAGGTACCCGTTGAAGACCTCGAGGTTTCTCGGGGAAGCCTCTTTCTGAACCTTTGTCACGTAGACGATGTTGCTTCGATCACGGACATCGAGAACCTCGAAGCTGTTCCATGTCTCGATGTATAGATACCCATTATAGAGGGCAATGCATTCAGTGTTCCCATTGCTGTCATAGCTGTCCTGGATGGTGGGATTATCTTTGTCGGTCACATTGACGATCACCACCCCTTTGTCGTTTTCAGCAAGGAAGAGATGGTCTCCCGACTTGATCATCTTGTTTGCCGTTCCCGGGGTGTCCAGGGTCGAAACATTGAACGGGGAGAGAGGATCTGAAACATCAAGAATGGAAATGCCATTGTAACCGTTGGCCACGAAGAGATACCCATCATCGTAGACGAGGTCCCTGATGTCCTTGTAGTGAACGAGGGAGGAAAGCAGTGGTGGATCGTTCGGGGTCTGAAGGTCGTACATCCGTATGGCGTCGTATTCATGACCAACGAAGAGCGTACTCCCATCCGTTGCGGTCCATTCCGGGTTGCGCTGGCCGGGGATCTCGTTCGCAAAGGATGGATCATAGGGATCCGAAACATCGACGATAGTGATGATTCCCGGTGAGTGTACAATATATGCTGCCTCCTTGGAGACCGCGGAATAATACGTGATGTATGAGTAATCGTATGTGCCAAGGAGTTCCGGATCGGAAACGTCGGTCATGTCATAGATCGATACTCCCCCGTAAGTTCCCACGAGGTACATCAGATCATCTTGAAGTACGATGTTGCTCCGGTAGATAGTGGAATTCTCCAGAACGGAGATCGGATCGAGTGGATCGGTGACGTCGTAGATCGAGAAGTTCCCCCCATTGCGGCTCACGTACAGGTGGTTGTCACGAATTGCTACACGATAGGCAGAACCGGGGGCTTCGATCGTGTGAGCAACGAACGGTGAATGAGGATCGGATATGTCGACGATCCGAACGCCATCGTCATAGTTCGCAAGGTAAGCGTAATTCCCGGAAATGCAGACCGACCATCCATTTTCCTGGAAATCTATCGAGGAGATCCGATAGGGGTTCCAGGGATTCGAGATATCGAGAATGATGAAGTCTCTGTACTCGAAAAGATAGGCGAAGTTCCCTCGAATAACGGGCGGTCGCAACCAGTCCTCCGCGAGGTAGCTCCCCAGGATTTGGGGATCGGTCCTGTCCGAGATATCCATTATGGTGAAGTAGTAGTACGCCGATTCAACGTAAGCGAAGTCACCCTGGATGGAGATCCCCGAGACAGATCCTCTCATCATGGTGGAGCTCATGAGCACGGGATCTGTCGGATCAGTGAGATCATAGATCTCCAGGTTCGCACCGTGCCCAACATAGAGATAGCTGCCCATGGTCTCGATAGCCAGGATATCCCCCCTGATCGCATTCACGAATCGGAAGTCGCTATCAAGGATCGGAAGCTCGGCAGTCACATCAGAGCTCCAGGAGCCATTGGAATTGAGCGCCCGGTAGCTGATGGTGTGGGTACCCGGGGACAGCGGGGAAAGTTCGGAGAGCACGAAGTTCGAGGATGAGCCATTGTACAGTTCACCGTCGAGATCGGAGGTCCACACCGACCGAACGATCCCGGAACTGCTCGTTGGGGAACCCTGGAACATCACTGGCTGGCCCCTGAGGGCGATCTCTGGATGGATCGACCGGATCTCGCAGTAGATCTCCACAACTTCGAATGCGAATTCCGACGGGAGGCTCCAGGCACCGAGATCATCCTTGACCCGAAGGGAAATGACGTGATCTCCCGGAGGGAGGATTTCCGGTGGAACGCTGCCACTGTAAATCTCCTCACCCGTTCCGGAGTCATTGATGACACTCCATTCATGGACCACGATGGACCCGTCATCCTCCGCATCCCAGTCCATAGTGAGCACGTCCGTCTCGAGACAGGGGACCGGGAGAACGGAATCGATCTCAGCGGTGGGTCTCCGATGGACCGTCAGCTCCGTTGTAACCTCATCACTCCATGCCCCATTGTCATCCATGACCGAGAACGAGATGGTGTGGGTACCAGTGGTCAGCCCCGACAGGGAGAATGATGGATCCGTGCTCAATGTTCCTTCGATGGAGGAGGTCCAGAGGAAATCGATAATGGGATCATCATCGGTCCACTGTCCAGAGAACTGGATCATCTCGTCGATGGTGGCTGGATCCGGAGAGAGCTCAAGGATCTCGGCAACCGGTTTGTCATGGACAAGGAGCGGGATCGAGGTATCGGGGGTCCAGTTCCCTTCGGAATCCCTGAACTTGAAAGTGATGATATGCGTGCCCTTGGAAAGATCGGAGCTATTGAACTCTGCGGAGGATCCGAAGACCCCATCACGGGAACTGTACCATGAATACTCGGAAATGTCCGAGTAAGGGATGGAACCGCTCCCCCTGAAATGGATGGATTCTCCGAGGAGAGCGGGATTCTGGTCCACTTCGTCGATGTAGGCGACCGGACCGGTGTGGATCGCGGAGTCATGGAAGAGATAGACATTTCCGTCGCGGGACCCCGCTGCGATATACTGCTCATGTTCCGCGATGGCAACGCAATACCCATCGTCCTCGGTTGCATAGGTCCACTCAGGATCGGAACCGGAGGATTCGAAGAAATACACCCTGGTATCCCATGAGATCGCGGCGATATACTTCCCATTTGTCGAGATGGACACCTCATCGACCCGTCCCCCCGTCTCGTAGCTCCAGACCTCTCCATCCGACTCCCGATCGAAGAGATAGACCTTGTTATCCCGTCCTCCCGCGGCGATATGTCTCCCATCATCCGCAATTGATACACTTTCCACCCAATCATCCAGATAGTATCGACCGATCGGTTCTGAACTACTGCGTTCGAAGAGATACGCACTGTCCGGATACCCGTTCCCTCCGGCAACGATATAGTTCCCATCCGCGGTCATGTCCACGGTCCAGCAAGCCCCGATATCATGGCTCCAGAGCGGGGTCGAGCTGTCCCGATGAAAGAAATAGACATGATCGTCAACTGAACCGACCGCGAGATATGATCCATTTGCCGAGATGGTCACGTCCCTGATCCCTCGTTCTGACCAGAAGCTCCAGAGAGGAGTCGAATTATCAAAGGAGAATAGATGGGCATAGTGATCACCCTCTCCGGCGACAAGGTATTTTCCATCAGCGGAGACCTCCACCGCCTGGATCGAATTATCGGCATCGAATTCCCACATCGGCTCTCCGTCTCCCGTGTCGTTGTACATTCGCAGATACCCATCATAGCTCAACCCGCCGGCCGCTGCCATAAAGCTGCCATCTGAGGAGATGGAGACCGCATCGACCCAATCGCTTGGATAGTCGGCCCAGAGTACGTTCGGATTGTCCTTGTGGAAATAGAGCACCCTCCCGCCCGCACTTCCCGAGAGGATGTATTCTCCATCCGGGGTGATATCGATGGCAGTGACCATCCCGCCGCCTCCGGCCTCCCATTCCGGATCCTTCCCCTCAACAGGACCTGAAATGATATCGTTAGTGGCAATGAAAAGGACAAATACTATTGAAAAGAAAATCAATGCAATGAATACTGTTCGCCGACTGAACAATGAATTTTTTCTCATAGTGACAACTCACAGTAGACGAAAGAACAATTCACTTGGAATTTATACTTTCTGTTGATTCTCGCCCCGGTCGGAGAGGAGTGAAGCCCCAGCCGGCTCCAAGCACAGGTCGATCTAAAGAGGACTCTGGAATCGTCCGGTAAAATGACCATATAGTAAATTATAAATAATCTCTACCATCAGGGAGATTCAATGGGAATGGATGTAACATTGGCAATCGTCCCACATGATCAACTATATGTTCCAAAGGATCATGATTTCTTTAAAGTTCGGGATTACTTCATTGACAATAGATACGCTCAGGAATTCCCAAAACCCACTCACGCTAAATCTTCAAAGGCAATTGAAAAGGATTCTCAGTTCGTCGGCTTGAAAGCAACCCAAAAACTGCGAGACATCTTCCTTACCATTATGGTGAAAGAAGAACTTTCTTTTGGAACGAGCGGAGATATGGGAAGGATGTTTCGATCAGAAGTAGCAAAGAAGATAAAGAAAGGCATTGATTCAAAGTATGTGGATGAAATCATGTGGGATGAGGATGCTCTCTTTGACCTCCTTGGAAAGAATAGCATCTTTGAAGCTATAGTTGCCGAAGATAATCTGAATGGTTATATTCGAACAGTGGAATTGAAAACCTGGGGGAAATGGAGCACGGGGCTGAGCAAACCGGGAAAGCGGGGTTTCAAGTTCAGTTTGCTGAATACAAAGCCTGGAGATAAAGGGTATTTTGGGTGGGCACAGTTCTGTATTTCTTTCCCACACCATTCAAGAGCAGGAATCAAAGGAGTCGGTTATGAATATTACTCCCGGGTAAAAGATATGAACGAAGTGCAGAAGCTGGTGAATGATTTAACAGATATCCTTGGTACTCCGATGAAAGTTGTGGCGAATTCGGGATGACTCGGGGGTATGTGGGATTAACCGAATAAATGATCTTATAGAACCTTGAAACCAGAAGCTATATAACCGTTGACAAAAAGATCATCGATGAACTCATGAAGACCTACAAGAAACCCGAGGATCTTCTGGGAGACAATCGGCCGAGATCGTGACCGTTTACTTGGTCAACAATGAT
>CAZTGJ010000187.1:0-6589 GCA_964613025.1 uncultured Thermoplasmata archaeon
TCATCCTCTCATTCCCCCCCCTCCTTCACTCCTCCATCTGCGGTGTCCTCGTCATCGAGCATCCCCCCCAAGCAACCGTGGAATCCACCTGCGCCTTCTGCAGCAAAACATTCACCAGGGATTCTTCGGATACTCCCATTCGCCTAACCTGTCCACACTGTGGAGGAGAGACCATTAGTGAACAGTTCCGTTAGCCCCTCCATGTTCCCCTTTTCCCTGCTCTTGATCCCCTCATATTCGTTCCAATGCAAAATATAAAATTATAAATAAGAAGAACCATATCCCTCATCCTCGGAAGATGGATACATGAAGACCCGGTTCACTGCTCGTACAACGTTGGGAATCATACTGCTCATTGTTTTCATCTCTTTTTTTATCATCCCATCTCTTCCACAATCTGCCGCAGACGAGGATCCGGAAATTGAAATGCCACCACTCTATTTCACTGAGCTTCAGACCATGGGAACTGAAAACGAATGGATCGAACTGACAAATACCGTAGATCATCCCATTGATCTCCGCGAGTATTCGATCACCACATACGGAGGATCGGGAACTCCTTCATCCTTTTTCGGAGGCTATGAGAACCTGAGTGCTTTTGGTACACCAGCTATAATGGAGAATCAAACTTACTTTCTCAATGCCGAGGATCTCTATATCGACGACCATTTTGCACAGGGAACAGGGATAAATGACAACTTCTATCTTTACAAGGTAGCAAACAACGGCAACAATTTCGGAAAGTACTACTACATCGGATTCCACTACACGAACTGGTGGGATTCCAATGCCGAGGTTTTCCTGAACGAGAGTCAGAAGTACCAGAAAGAGCAGAGCTATCTGGAGGCCTATGTCTACCAGATAACCCTCCCCCATGAGTGGTACTTCGGGTATCAGTATGTAAGGCTCGAAACCAGCAACGATCACAAGTACGAACAAAATATGCCGATAGGTGAATCCCCTTCTGGTTGGGCTGACTATCTGGACCTAGACTGGGAGTCGCTTGTTGACGGCAACGTCACCACACCTAATACCGAGACTCAGGCCCTTGCCGATTACTGGCTTGCAGAGTATGGAATAACCATGAAATCCTCGACCCTCCGGAGTATTTATGTGAAGTCGGATCTCCACTACGGATGGCGTCTGGATTTCGTGGATGACAACGATGGAACCACATATGCGAACACCAATGTCCGGACCAATAGCAACTTCTGGAAGATATCCAGTCTCCCGTATGAGGGAAAGATCTTCGTAAACGACAACCACCCTGACACCACGCTCTACTACAGCCACTACACCGGCGGTATGGTGAGCGGACCTGGGACAAACATCGAGGAGATCGACCTCACCAATGAAACCCACTTCAAACATTATACCAACGAGGCATTCTTCCAGAATACCTCACGGACCTATGGAAGCACCACCATCGATTTCACCAGTACACATGTCAGGAGCCAGATCACCACTGTCACCCTGCAGGCTCCCATCCTCGCTGATACCATCTATGTGAACAAGAATAACGGGTGGACCGTTTCCGGTCCGGGAGAGGATATTGTCGAGATCGACCTGGATCTCCATAATGAGAATAATGGAAGCTGGCTCTTCCCCATTGGTGCAACCTACCGGGATCATTCCACTTCGGGATCCCCCTTATTTCCCCTTCCCCACCTGATCGTTGTCACCGATCAACTCAGCGATCCCGATGGAAACAAGAACGAACTTTATTACAATGGCATAGTTTATATCTGGAACTGGAACTCATCCATACGAGTGAAGCCAGGATTGGGCTGGGGAACCAATGGTCCCGCACCGGAACCTGCTGGAGGGTGGAGTATCCAGGCATATTTCGACGGGGACCGGTACTACTGGGGGAACCATTACACCCTTGGTACTGAATCAAAAGGGACCGATAACAGTGTTGTCCATCCTGCTTACGGCAGCGTGAACGTGGTGATTAACGAGATCAACGGTGCTTTTATTGAGCTCTACAATCGGGGCAATACTGCTGTAACTTTAAACGGCTGGAAGATAACTGGCATGGGAGCTTATGCCGTACTGAGCGGAATAATTCAGCCCGGGGGATTCCAACTTATCACTGAACCATTTATTTTTCCACCCTTTCATCCAGGGACCGGAGGCAGATTTTCCCTGTTCGATGATCTTGGTGTTCTGACCTCATCCATCGGGTATCAAACTGATGTGTCAGGAAATCAGTATTCATTTACCCAACGGCATATTGACGGTGTCGGACCGGATTTTGCCTACAATGATTCCATGGCCACACCCTGGGCAATGGGGGTCGAGGGAGCGCAGAAGAATGCAGATTGGGACATTGCTCAACCCAGATCAACAGGATCCGAGAATTACGATGGCATTACCTTTCTTCAGATCGGGAAGATGGATGGCCAGCCTTGGGGCCTCATCGAGGATCTCTCAGACTATAATCCCGAATGGACGGATGGGATACTGGGAGCGGAAAGGATCGAAGATATGTATTCCAACAATTGGGATATTGTCTTCTGCCTTTCAGGAGTGTCATCTGAAAACCAGTGGGTCCTTAATGAGTACATCCCATCCGTCTTCGGTTAAGGGATATATTTCGCAAATATTATATGTCATAGGGTGTGATATGCATTCTCCTATGTTTCTGAAATCGAATGTGATTTCCGCATTTTGGTAACATGAGTAATCCGGAAAAGCCCTATGGATAAAGGATCTTCACAATTATTCGAGAAGATGGCTATTGAAGGGCATTATTGCCCATTAAAACGCTTAACCGAAGACACATGGAGTACATCCTTGATGGAGGAAGGCTCTATGTGGAATCCGAGGACTGGACCTCCCTGGAGGGTACGGATCTTTTCGATACCCTCCAGCTTTTAGTAAAATCACGAACAGGACCACCACCTGCTCTCATCGGAAATGCTCCTATTACCGAAGGGATGGAACTGGGGTATAACGGGTCCGTGGGAAGTATGTTTCAACCCACCGATGAAACATTCAGTGTGTGGGAGAGGGGAGGGAACACGTATGCTGTACTGTGTGTCGACATTGACATCCTGAACCCGGCAAACAGCTACAGTGTGGTCGCTTCTTCAATTGACTATGAGGACCTATACGAAATGGCGGGAGAGCGCCCTTTCAATTTCACTAAAAGGTTGGTCGATTTCTTTCTGGAAGGTGACGATCAGAGAAACAATGCTCCGGAGATCGAGATTACCCTTCCCTCTCCCAATCCGTCCCCCCTCCTCATTAAAACACTGCCTGTTCTTGAGTGGGAGAACAACGATCCCGATGTCTGGGATCGTCCATACGGCGTTGTGAAATATTCCCTCTTCATTGGGGTGGATGAGGAAAAGGTCATGGAAATGCATGACGATGCACGTTCGTCAGTATTCATTGAGATGGCGGATTCATCAACAACGGTGGATCCGCTCGATGCCCCTGTTTCGGGCGTCTATTACTGGGCAATCTTTGCCGAGGACAAATATGGGAAAACAACCTACGCTCATGGAAGACCAATCATTTATGATATAGACCCCCCTTCTGTTAACAGTCTGACTGCCCTGATAAATGGTACACTGGATGACCCCATGCCTATCGGAAATGTTAGGCATTTCTGCCCAAACGCGGAGCACGGACTGACAGGAAGACCGGATGGGTTCAAGATCGACATGAGTGATAATATCGGTCTGAGGTTCAGCAATTATCATTCGTACATGCAAAAGCTCAGGCATGATCATTATTCACTCCCTGAATGGGTCAATCAAGTCGAGGTTTTCTATCATTACGAAGGTGAGTTCGAGGATGATCTGCCTCTGTTCGATTTTTATAGGGACAAGGAAGGCACTCACACGAATATAGATTTCCTTGATGGAAAGGACGACGTTGAATTCTATATAATACCCCACGGTACCATCCCGGACGGGAAATATCATGTTTACATCCAGGCTGTTGATATGATCAGAACGGGAAGCTACATGGATTGGGAATTCGAGATCGATTTCATTGTTCCCGACAAACCCGGGAATTTCACCATATCCCCGGAAACATATGTGAATGAATCAGGTCAGCTCTTTCTGCTTGAGGGTGAGACCTACATTTTGTCGGCCACGGCACAGTCATGGGATGAGTTTGTAAATATGAACCGAGTGGAATTCCAGCAGTCTGCTACCGGAGATCCGGATGGGGAATGGGAGACGATAGGTGCCGATACCGATGTCAGTGATCATAATTATTCTGTCCTGTGGGTGGCAGACAGCGATTATCCGTTCGTCAGGGCTGTTTCCTTTGAATTGGATGACGATTCCGGATATTCAGAGATATTCTCGGATTTCCATGTTGACGGGATCGGACCTGACAAACCACTGTCGCTCCAGGTAACTGCAGACCTCGTCAATTCCCCGAAAGCAACCATCAAAGGGTACGTATCCGATGGTACTCTTGAAAACCAGGAAAACCAGACCTCTGGGGTGGATTATGTCATACTCTGGCATTACGATTCAGTTTCTGAGACTATGACGATTGTTACACTTGATGATGGGGGGGGCAGGGGAAGCAGCAGGGGAGGGAGATATGGGGGCAGTGGTGGTGGAGAGGAGGAATTTTGGGGAAGCAACGGCATGGAGGGGGGCAGGGGTGACACCATCGTGGACATACTCAAGGTCCAGGTGATTGACAACCGTTTCGAATACACTCTTGATCTGGAGAGCATCAGTATGGATACCGGTGATATGACGTATGCGTTCTTTGTCCAAGCGTATGATCATGTTGGCAATGGAGGTGAATTGAGCGATATGGCTGTCTGGACAAACACCAGATTGGCAGAGCCTATTCGTGTGATCTCCACGGATTTGGTAAAAAATGTGCCCATGAAAATTTCTATTGAGAATCCCGACGACTCCCTGGATGAACTCAGATCGATCACTCTGACCTTCACGGACACAGATCAGTCCACCATGCATTCGATCCTCACCATGAGAAAGGAACCCCTCTGGAATCCCCAGGATGCAGCTTCCCTTGGCCTTCCTGCGGACGCACGCTTCATTGCACGATATTTCAGTGCTGGACTGCTGCCGACATTCTCGAATTACGAGGCAATGCTCACCATCGATTTCCATATCTCTTCACGGAGCCAGCTTGGAACCAAGACCAGCGAGATCCTGAGTAACATAAGATTGATCTCCCGGGAGAATGGGGATACAAAATGGAGGATGGAGGATCTCGTAGGAGGACAACCGCAGCCGATTGATGTTGGTAGAGGGCTCTATCGGATCCAGGCACGGGTCTCGAGTCTGGGCGAGTATGTCATCATCGTGTCCAGATCCGATCTTACCATTCCCGAGGTATCTATCTCAGGGGATGAGCTCAAACCCGGAGATGAAACTTCGATCTCTGTGACAGTTCATAACGGAGGCAATTTCCCGAATGAAGCCAATAACGTGAAGGTCAAGCTGTTCTTCATTGATCAGGAAGGAAACCAAGAGTATATCGGAGAGCTGGATTACGGGACCATTAACCCGGAATTCTCATCCTACCCTGACGAATTATCCCACACCCGGGGTAATGCTGTTGCCACCACGTTCTGGACTGTTCCCGAGTATATCGGAGATGATGAGAGCCTGTTCGGAACAATCTTAGCACAAGTGGATCCCGATGGGTATGTACGTGAGGTTAGCGAGATCAATAATGAACGCCTTGTCACCATCATCATCCTATGTCCCCCCTCCCCCCCCACTCTTGAGATATCGGGACCGGAAGGAGATTCCCTGCAAAAGGATACCATCTTTTTTTTCGGTGGAGTTGACGATAATATTGATGTGGTTGATATCCAATTTCGCATTGATCGGGATACAACGTGGGAATCGATTGAGGATTATTCGTCCTACACAATAACGGATGGCAGCAACCACTGGCACATGTATTTCGATTCGGAAGCTCTTGCCGATGGACCATATACTTTCAAATTCCGGGCCTACGATGGCAAACACTATTCAGATATCGAATCCGTATCCATCAATGTCGATAATTCCGGAAGAAAGGAGAGGGAACCATTGGACTTGCCCGAGAACATCGTATTCCATTCTCTGCTGTTGGCCCTCATCGGGCTTTTCAGTGTACTGGGAATTGTGATGAGGACACCTGCGGAGTACTTTGAAAAGAATCGGCATTTCAAGGAAATAACATCTGCCAATGGTTCATGGGATGATGGATCACCACTTGCCCCCCCCCTCTCCCCTCCCCCCTCTTCATCCATCAACATCAGTGAATGCTTCTTTGAATATCATAATCTGTCAGCACTGTGGAATGAAAATCGATTTCCAACACGATCCTATTCCCATCAGATTTCCCTGTCAAAAATGCGGCGGAGAGAATGTGTCCCGTGGGAAGCGGTTTGATGATTTCAGATGATTGGGGTAAGGAGGTGAAATGCTGCATTTGGATTGCCTCAGAGAATCAATTCAGCAATCGTAGGTTAATGAACATGGATCCCTCATCACAAGAAAATGTAACAACCGCACATTCTTACAGAAAGATTTTTTATAGTACATAAAGTATGAAATAATTCGGAAAAGGGAGGGGTAGCCAT
>CAZTGJ010000188.1:0-6463 GCA_964613025.1 uncultured Thermoplasmata archaeon
TATTATCCATAATGTTTATATGTGACATGATTATTCTGTACACGGGTGAAAGAGTGGCCAACGGTAAACACCTAATCAGGATCACAATCGGATTAGCTCTTTTAATATTTGGATCAATTGTGATGATACAATTAATTTCTAATGCTGAAGCAGATACTATCATCGTGGCACAGGATGGAAGTGGGGACTACAAAAAGATTCAGGATGCCATTGATGCAGCCGGAGATGGAGACACCATTAGGGTGTGGGAAGGGACATACAACGAAAATGTGGTTGTTGATAAGCCTGTTAATCTTGTTGGAAATGGTAGTGAAGTAACCACAATTGATGGCCGCGGAAGCGGCAATGTGGTGGAGATAACCGCGGATTGGTGCAACACGAGTGGATTTAGGGTACAGGGAAGTGGGGCCGGTTTCTGGGATGCTGGAATATATGTGGACAGATCAATACATAACACAATTTCAGACAACACATGCTCGAACAACGCGAATGGAATCTACCTCTACTGGGACTCCAATTATTGCACAGTCGAGAACAATACAATCGAAAACAACAAATGCGGTATCAGCATCCAAACTTCCAGCTACTGCATAATCAAGAACAACACATGCTCGAACAACGAGGCGGGTATCTTCCTATACTCCTCCAGATACTGCACATTAACGAACAACAGATGCTCAGCGAACAACAAAGACGGTGACGGTGTCTACAATTACGACATAAGACTCTACAACTCCCGCGACTGCACAATCGAGAGAAGCATATGCTCAGCGAACAACGATTACGGCATCTACCTCGAATATTCCAGCACCTGTGCGGTCACGAACAGCACAATTACAGATAATAGAGTAGGAATCTATCTGGAAGAATCTTCCCGGGACAACACAGCCCATTTCAACAACATCTACTCCAACACGGAATCCGGCATTAACGCATCCGACAACAACGGTTACACAATCAACGCAACAGACAACTGGTGGGGGGATACATCAGGCCCCTACCATCCTTCAGATAATTCACTATGAAAAGGTGACAAAATTACAGACTATGTGGAGTTCGATCCTTGGCTTAAAACCCCATTTGAGCGGATATTGGTTGCATACATTGATTCTATCATACCGAATCCCGCCCTTGACACTGACAACATCCATTTCAATGGTCACGGGAAAACTGCAACAGGTGAGATAATTCGCTATGCTTGGCGCAGTAGCATCGATGGCGAAATCAAGAATGACACGGATGCGGAGTTCGACCACTCGGATCTGTCGGTTGGAGAACACACCATATATTTCAAGGTGGAAAATTCATCAGGAACGTGGAGCGACGAGGTCAATGCTACATTGATCATACATGAAAAACCCATAGCTTCCATTTACACCATCTCACCGGATCCTGCTCTCGATACAGACAACGCTCATTTTGAGGGGCACGGTACCGACGATGGATCGATTAAACGTTACGCCTGGCGCAGTAGCATCGATGGCGAATTCTACAACGGAACTGAAGGAAGCATGTATTATGATGGCCTCTCGAACGGCACCCATACAATCTATTTCATGGTCAAAGACGACAATGGAGTATGGAGCAATGAGGTAAGCACCACACTGATGATAAAGGGCAAACCAAGAGCAGAAATTCTCGGCATCTCACCAAACCCTGCCCTTGATTTGGATTACATCCATTTCGAAGGGAAGGGTACAGATGACGGGTTGATTACACGGTATGCCTGGCGCAGCAGCATCGACGGGGAGTTCTACAACGACACGGATTCTGATTTCTACAATGTTGGCCTTTCACTTGGAGAGCACTTCCTATACTTCAAAGTTGAGGACAACGAAGGGATCTGGAGCGATGAAGTACCGGATACAGTGATAGTGACAGAAAAACCTGTGGCTAAGATAGACTCAATATCACCTGACCTGGCACTTGGTACTGAAACAGTTTCGTTCAAAGGTCATGGTACTGATGATGGCAGTATAACCAAATATAATTGGCAATCAAATATCGATGGAGAACTCTATTTTGGTATAGATAACAATTTCACCATCTCAAACCTTTCTCTGGGTGAACATAATATTACACTCCAAGTCCAGGATAACATTGGAGTCTGGAGCGATGCAGTGAATTTCACATTGATAATTAGTCAAAAGCCCATGGTCTTTATAGGAGAGATTAGGCCAACTCCAGCCTTGAATACAGACACAATTACCTTCAGTATAGGAAATGTTGATTGTCGCTGTGGTAATTTCAACATTACCCGGTATGTTTGGCACTCCAGTATACATGGTGAGCTGTACAATGGTACAAGTGAGTACTTCACTTTTTCTGGCCTTTCCAATGGCACTAACATCATCTATCTGAAGGGTCAGAACAACTATGGTTTCTGGAGTGATGAAGTAAACACAACTTTCGTTGTCAATGGGAAACCATTATGCGAAATCACTGAAGTATCTCCCAACCCCGCTATGGAAGGTATAATGGTTTCCTTCAAAGGAAGTGGAACAGATGATGGTCTCATCGAACGATATGCTTGGAGAGTAGATGATTTGGAGCTTTACAATGGCACAGAGTCCAGTTTTACCCTCTCCACGCTCTCAGTGGGCACTCACACTATCTTCTTGAAGATCCAAGACACTGTTGGCGCCTGGAGTGAAGAAGTCAGCACATCCCTGATTATCACCGAATACATCCCGCCGAATCAGAGGCCAAGCGTTATCATCACATCCCCCGCAAACAACTCTGACGTCACCGGAACCATAACTATCAAAGGCAGTGCAAATGATCCGGATGGGACGGCCCAGAAAGTGGAGGTTTCAATAAATGGTGGGGAGTGGATCGAGGTCATTGGAACAGACTCATGGAATTATGAATGGGATACCACAACACGGGATAACCGGGATTATGAAATCAGAGTTCGTGTGTATGACGGAGAGGATTATTCTGGAATCGTTATCTGGAAATTAAAAGTAGAAAACGAAGTAGAGCCTCCTGATGATAATGACGATGGAGGGGATAATGATGGTGGTGGATTGCTCCCAGGCTTTGAATTAGTAATCCTCTTTGCTTCGATTTTTATCTCGGTAACGATCAAGCGAAGGATTTGAGTTTTCAACAATAATTCCATTAACCGATTGGCCTATTCCGGGATGAGAGCATTGATAATATTTTCACGACATTATTGATACGCAATTGTTACCAATTCTTGATTGGTTGGCTAACAATTGTTACGCATGATTGAAACTAGCAAAATTCACCACGTGAGACTATTAGTTATCCATTCAGGGCAATAAATATTGAAAAATATTGAGAAAAACATTATTATTTATTGCAGTTAATATTATAAATTATTTTCAACATCGCGAGTTAGAAATGATTTCATGAACGGATTTTTCCGGTATCGACATTCTTGATTGAAAAGATATGGGAAAGCCCTTCGAAAACGTAACTCTACCTGAGGGGACAACGATTGGACAGTTCAAGATCAATAACCCGACGCTTTCTTATCTATCTGAGATAACTCTCATTTATCATGATCTACAGTTACAGGTGGACAGTATACGAGGTGAAATTATGGATGGTAAGAAACTCAAAGAAATAAATACTGCATTAATCGTAGTGGCAGTAGTATACACGCTATTGATGGCCATGATCTTCGCTCCTATGAACTCGGGCTCCGATGCAATAAATAGGACGAGAGACGAATCTGACACCATGGTCTCGATCTACACTGGAACACCACCGAGACTGGACAACATGGAGATATGGGAGGATATTCCGGAAATGACGGTTTCGGTTGCAGGTGGAAACAATCCTAGTGACGTCTCACTTAAATCCATGTACAACGACACCCACATATTTGTCATGGCAGAATGGACCGACCCGACCCTCAGTATGGTCCGTGGTGGCCCATGGATTTACAACCCCATCACGGAAGGCACTGTACGATCGGTCAAGACCGACATGGTTCCGGTCATCGATGGCGATATCTCAGATGCAGTGTGGGATAAGGCTCAGCCATTATATATCCCAGTCTCTGGAGGAAACAATCCCGGTATTGTGACAGTAAAATCGCTGTACAACGACACACATGTCTTCATCCAGAGTCAATGGGGTGATCCTACCTTCAGCATCCTGCGGGGTGGAGGATCGTGGTTGTGGAACGATACAGGTGACGAGGAGTGGACCCATACCTTAGGGGGCTCCGAGGACAGGATCGCATTCCAGTGGGATATGAACACGACTGATTTCGAGACCCAAGGATGTTTTGTCAAATGTCACGGGGATCCAGTAACATATCTATCCAATCCGGGAGAAAGGACAGATATCTGGCACATGAAGGCCGCAAGGTCCCTTGGAGCAATCGATTCGATGCAAATCGGAACACCCACCATCGTCGAATATCAACCCGTGGATGGCGAATTCATTCTCAAGGGATATGCGGATGACAAATATGTGACCTATGATGAGGAACCATGGTCCGAAGATGGGGGCCGCCATGGAGATGGGGGTGGAAGTACATACGCTCGCAACAGGAATGCCTCGAAAGGAGCCCCCAAGTACATCGAGAAGGATCCTTATGACTGGCTGGATGCCATGATCCTCAATCAATTCGAGATCGATGCTGGGGAGACCTGGGTGGCGGATCCAGACGATGTGGCAAATTACGATGCTCAAAACGTGAAAGATGCCTGGGATAACTATGATACTCTCGGGGCAGTGGTTCCGGAACGGATCATACGGCCCCCCACCGGCAGCCGTGGAGATGTCCTCCAGTCCGGGAAATGGGTGGACGAGATGTGGACCGTTGAAACCATGAGGCTCCTGGAAACCGGAAATGACGATGATGTTCAGTTCGACGATCTATCGAAAACCTATGATTTCGGTGTCTCGGTAATGGAAAACACCGGAGGATCGGGGCACGATTTTCACTCAGGTTCCTATCACCTGGATTTCGCATCCGATTTCGTTTCCGTATCAGGGAATTCAGAGGACAGGATCGCCTTCCTGTGGAACATCGAAAACGGCATCACCGATTTCGAGAACCAGGGCTGCATGGTGAAATGCCACGTAGCGGACGGAAAAGCATATCTGAACGTTCCGGGGGAGATCGGGGATATCTGGCACATGAAATCTGCGCGATCACTTCCGGTACTGAGTTCTACACAGTCGGGAACGCCCACGATCGTCGATCATCAGGCAACTATTGGAAGATTCGAATTCCATGGATACGTTGATGACAAACATATCACCCATGATGAGGAGCCGTTCGGGGAGGATGGTGGAAGGCTTGGGGATGATGGATCTAGTACCTATGCACGAAACAGGAACGCAGAAGAAACCGCTCCACTGTACCTTGAGAAGGATCCCATGGACTTTGCGGACGCCATGGCGCTCACGCAGGCCGAGATCGATGGGGGGGAGACCTGGGAAGTCGCTACAGCATTTGATACGGACATCGCGAATGCTGCGAAGAAGTATGAATACCTGAATGCGATCATACCGGAGCGGATCCTCAGGCTCCCGACCGGCAGCAGAGCAGACATCCTGCAGTCCGCCATCTGGGAGAATGGGACATGGCGGACGATAATCAATCGGGAACTTATCACTGGAAACGACGATGATATCCAGTTCGACGATATCAAAGGTTCATATTCGTTCGGCCTGTCCTTAATGGACAATTCCGGTGGTAGCGGTCATGATACCACTGGTTCATCCATCTACTGGTTGATCTTCGATACGCCGAACCTACCGCCGATCGATGTGGATGCCGGGGAGGATCAAACCGTTTTCACTGATTCCACAGCCACGTTCACCGGTACCGCAACCGACCCCGAGAACGACACACTGACCTACACCTGGACCTTCGGGGACGGCACAGGCATTGGATACGGGCAGGAGGTCACGTACGTATACGAAGATATCGGAACGTATACGGTATCAATGATGGTGGACGACGATCATGGGAATGAAGTCACCGACACACTGACCTTGACGGTTGAATATGGGACGCGAGTGGTCCACGTCGGACCTATCCTGGATGACAGCGGGAATCTGGTGGACGGAGCGAAGGTGACAATCGAGCATGAGGGGCCGGAGATCACGGGTACCACTGGAGCTGACGGCATTGCCTCCATCACCATACCTTCGGATTTGACAGGCAAGGATGTCATCATATTGGTCACGAAGAGCGGATTCGAATATAATTCCTTCAGTGCATCGATCTCGGCATCTGGTGAAGTCATCCCGGATATTGGTTCATATCCACCCCTGGATGAATCATATGAGGACGATGATAACGAGGATAGTTTCCTTCCCGGATTCGAGTTTATCGTTCTGATTCTATCGTTCGCACTCGCTTTCGGATTTATTCTAAGGAAGCGACTGGATTATGGTTAATCGGCTGGGATCTTGACCAGAACCCAGCATATCATATAACAATTCGAGATTCGTTCAATAAAGATCC
>CAZTGJ010000189.1:0-6440 GCA_964613025.1 uncultured Thermoplasmata archaeon
ATTTCAAGGAGAGAAATGACGGAATTGTATTTTTGCAGATTCCTACAAGCTAATTATCATTAGTATATATCAATAACTATTAATGAATGATGGAAGGTACTTCATGGAGGGCCCTTCCATCAAATGTATACGTAAAATTGGAATTTAATACACTAATTTTATGTGATAATAAAGAACATACTATTCTTATGATTAGGCTACTATTAAGAGAAAAAAATCGAAGACCATTCATATGGACATCGGTGAACTTGTGATCGAGTAATGTCCGGATAACTTTTCGCCAAAATCGTCTCATTTGATCACGCTCAGATCATTGATGGATTTAATATTCTTCCGATACGTTTGATCCTTACATATCATGTACAAGGCATTTCTTTTTTGCTCAGGACTTGCTACCTGCTTTCTTTCCACAAGCCTACGGATGTTGTAACTCACAGACTGTTGCTTCAGGGAAAGTGCCTTTTCAATATCACGCATGGATGCTGGTCCGTGATCTTCCAAATATTTGAAAATGCGGTTTTGGACGGGGGTAGTCAGGAGGCCGATCATCCCACTTTTTAGACCCAGGTGAGAATCCTTAGGATAGAACCTCCTCCTCCCTATTTCTTTCTTTGAACGGATAAGTTCTTCCCTTTCCAGTACGGCCAGATGATATACCAGAGTACTCGTTCCAAAATTCAGTTCTTTCTTGATCCGGGTGTAGTTCACCCCGGGATTGTCCGTGAGGAAGGTAAAAATGGTCTGACGATTTGCTTGGCCCAGGACATCGTCCTTTGATAGTTTTGTATAGAGAGGAACAGTCAACATGGATAGCAGGGTAAATCTAACATTTTCCCTGAGATAGGCCACACCAAGAAAACCAAAGAAACAAATGGTTATGATTCCCGCCATGGGGGGATTGGGCAAATTTAGATTTCCTTCATGGTTATTTTTATCGTTTTCCAGGATGAGATGCAAGGTTTGTGAGTTGGAGAAATTTTCTCCATCGAAAGCTCGAAATCTGATGAGGCAAACGCCATTTTCTATCTGCGTGGTTTCAAATTGATAATTCCAGAAGGAAATGTTTGTGATCGTAAACCATTCTCCGCCATCAATGCTCATTTCAACAAATGTGCTGTTACCTTCCGGATCAACGACAGTGCCCTGGATGGAAACAATCCCTGAGACCGCGCTGTTATTTTCAGGGGATAGGATCGTGAAAACCGGAGGTAGATTCACAGGCTCTATAGGGAGGATCGTTACAGTAGCAGTGACTTCCTGGCTCCAGATACCAAGATCGTTCCGGACTTTCAGGGAGATCGTATGATTACCGGGAGTAAGACCGGTGGAAGAGAAGGTGGAAGAGGAATCGTTGTACAGCCTGCCATCAATGGATGAATTCCAGAAATATCTTATAATGACATCATCGCCTGTATCATTTGCAATAAAATTCACTTCCTGACCCTCAAATACAGGATTGGGTGAGATGGAATAGATATGAGCGACAGGTGGTTTGTCAATTTCATTTCCAAGCCAAGGATCAAAATCCACATAATCGGTCACATTATCCCCCTTGCCTCCGGGATTCTTATCAGGATGAAATGGTCCGCTGGGGTCTCCCCAATCGTTGTACATTGCATTGATGCTGGTACTGATATTGGTGGGGGGGGCGTTGGGGGTGGTAGTGATACCAAATTCAGTATTATCAAATATCTCACAATAATTGATTGTATTATTTTTGGAATTATTCAGGTGTATTCCAATTTGATTTCCCGAAATGGAATTATTCTGAAATGTGTTGTTCCAGGAGGAATGAAGGTTAATGCCATAATAACTATTGAAGATGCTGTTTTCATTGAGGATGTTCTGGGCGGAGTAGCGGAGCTTGATGCCGATTTCATTGTTCGATACACAGGAGTTGTTGACAAAGGTATTGTTCCAGGAGGAGTAAAGGTAGATACCAAAGTCATTGTTCGAGCAGCTATTGTTGATGAGGGAATTATAGGAGGAGTAACGGAACTTGATGCCGTTTTCATCATTTGATGAACAGGAATTATTGATGAGGGTATTGTCCCAGGATGAATATATGTAGATTCCATAATCGTTATTCAGGCAGCTATTATTGAAAAGGTAATTATGATCTGAACGACTGATATAGATCCCATGTTCATTGTTCGAACAAAGAGTATCGGAAATCGTATTATGGTCGGATTCTAATCTAATGCACGCCTCACTCGGGCTTCCCCATCTGCTTTTTGTCACGGTAAATCTAGACATATTCACCCAATCGGCTGTGATTGTCACCCCATCATCGTATTTATTGCCATAAATTGTAGTGTTTGCCGAGCTGTTCCCTATCAAATTCACCCGTTTATTCACAACAACATTCTCATAATATGTTCCCTTATAAACTCTGATTGTATCTCCTTCGTCGGCATTATCAATGGCATCCTGAATTCTGAAATAATCTGCGCCCCAGTTATCATTCACGGTAATGGTACTGCCTTTAACCTCTTGTGCAGTAACAAACACGAACACAAGGAAAACCAGAGCTGCTACTCCTACAATACTTAGGAGGGCTTTCATGCTTATTGCCCTGGTACTTTCTTTTTGTTCAAAGGCACTATTTGTCATAAGTAATACAGCACTCTCTTTTTTTTTATTAATAATTATTGTAAAACGATTTTGTATAACTCTTCGATCGGGGTTTTCGGGTCATCCAGCAGCACGCCCACATCAAATGCAAGAATTACGTGTAGTCAATTCCGTCACCGTCAGCATTGTCGAATAGAAGGGTGATCAATCCGTCAAAAAGTATGTCAGTAATTGATAGTGTAGTCCATCGTTTTCCCGCGGTATGTAATGTTCCCATTCCTTCACTTCCAGGGGTGTGTTCGAGTAGGTTTATTATTGGTAATAACCGCTCCAGTATTTGCTGTAGGAGCGAAATAAAAGTGAAAAGCAGTACGTCAGGAGGACGGGTGCTCATCCACCGGCTGCACTTGGTTTTGTTGTATTGACCGGGTATTGATATTATATTTATGATTATTGGTCACTAGATTCTGCGGGGCTATAGCTTATTAACGATTTTGGTAATTTCTTTATTGTTCATGCCTGCTTTCTTTACTCCAGCAACGTCGTCGTCCGCCCCCCCACCTCCACCCGAAGGGCTTACAATTTCCCCTATTCCCCTTCCCTCTACTGATCTTCTCCTATCTCTTCCCCCACCCTTCCCTGAATTTCTCGGGGTTCCGTATCCCCTTCCTTCTCCTCCTTCCCTTTCCCCTCATCCTCCTCCACTCCTTTCCCTTCCTGATCCCCGGTTTCTTCTGCTTTCCCCTGAAGACCTCCGCCACCATCTCCCTTATGTTCCTGAGCCCTTTGCTTCATCTCCTTTCTCCTCTCTGCCCTTCCCTGCTTTACTTCCTTCTTCCGCAGACGGCTGGTCTTGGTGCTGGTATCGAAACCGAACTTTGCCCAGGATTTCCTGGCCTGTCTGAACTCGGGAAGGAGATACCCGACCATCAGCCGCTGTCCCGTGGTAAACTCCCACGGCGGTCTGGCGATGGCCGAGACGATCTCTTTCAGGAGCTTGGATATGGTCTCCCTGTTTCTCTCATCGACATTCTCGATCTCGAAAAAGGGCATGCGGCCTGTTTTTGTTCCCGGAAAAGTATCGTAGCACATGATCACGAAACGTGCCGGATACTCAACGGAATACCGGTATACATGGGCGCCGCCCATCATGGGGATCATCACCACGAACCTGCTGTAAGATTTACTGGTGGTATCCCTGACAAAAACAAAATTCAATTTCTCCAGTGTTTCCCGGACGATCTTGGCAAACTCCTTTGCCTCATAAGAAATAGGGGAACTCCACATGGTGTTCTCCTCGACAAAAACGAATAGGTCTCAGATACCAATGATCTTTACGATGACCGCAACCACGAAGGTCACGCAGAGCAGGATTCCGAGGTGAACGTGAGGTTCTTTCTCCGGGTCATGGAGAAGTGCCATGAATCCCGTATATTCCACGTCTTCCTCTTCGTATTCATCATCCTCGTCATATTCTTCCTCATAGTCTTCAGACATGTTACTCCTCCGGTTATTGATCCTCGGGCTCATCATTTTCTGATGCTGAATCCTCACTCACGAATTTGATCTCCTCTCCTTCCTCATCCTCTTTTTCCTTCTCTTTTATGGGCTTTGGTTCGGGTTGCTTCGGGGGGGGAGGGGGGGATCCGAAAGAGGGCTGCATCATGTTCTGAGCTTCACCGGGCAAGATAGGGGTCTCCCAGTCAGCTTCATCCATGACCTCCTCTTCATCCTCGTCCTTCTCCTCTTCCTCGACGATCCTCCGGAACCAGATATCGTCCGGGATGGTGTCGTAGATGGAGCTGATCGTATCGGTGGGTTTTTTATTCCTTCTGTCACCGGACTTCAAGGCTTTCAGTATCCTGTCCTCACGGATGAGCCAGTAGTGGATCCTCCATTCGCGGCCGTCGGGGAGACCGGTTTCCTCCCGTTCGGTTGTGAGGAGACCCACATCCTCGAGCATGTAGAACGCATCCCGGTCCTCGGGGTCCAGCATGTTGTCGATGATCCGGTCCTGGAAACCAAAAAAATTGAGAACATGTTCTGCCAGGCTTACTGCTGCAGCATCCTGCATGCCCGGGGTTTTCATGCTGTTCATGATGGACTGTTTGAACTTCTCGAGGGTTATGAGCTCAGACATTGTTACCTCGTACGAAGGGGGCTCATAAATTTTATTTAAAGCTTTTGGGGTGTTTGGCACAGAAATCCGGGAATAATGCGAATTCCGGGAAATCGATCAGGATGTATAACCATGCTTGAACGTCTTAAAAAATCCCTGGCAGATGCCCCCACCATACCCAAGGGGGACTACACCTATGTGGTCCACCCGGTCACCGACGGTATTCCGAGGTTCGACCCCGAGCTTCTCACTGAGATCATCGATGTCATGGCTGCGGATCTCCCGGAGTTCGATGTCATCGTCACCACCGAAGCCATGGGGATCCCCCTTGCCACCGGTCTTTCGCTGCGGACCGCGAAGCCGTTCAACATTATACGGAAGCGGAGGTACGGATTACCCGCCGAAGTGGAGGTGAGGCAGAAGACCGGGTACTCCACCTCGAAGCTGTACATCAACGGGCTTGGTGAGGGGGATCGGATCGTCATAGTGGATGACATTCTGAGCACCGGTGGGACTTTGAGGGCAGTCCTTGAGGCCCTGAGGGGAATCAGGGTGGAGGTCATGGAGATCGTCATCGTTGTGGAGAAGGGGGATGGATCGGTGAAGCGGGGGCTTGAGGAGGAGTTCGGGGTGAGTATCCGGACGCTGGTGAACTACTGAGGTCGGATTTTCGCAGAAACGGTTAGCACGCGGATTACGCCGATTATGCGGATTACACGGATTTGACTAAAGATGGGATTGTTTGCTTGGAAGGGCACAGAGCCGGTAGGCGATGGGGGGAGAAGGGTGAGTGGGGAATGGTAATGGGATCGAGGTACGAGTGCAGCCTTTTGTTGAGAGTCCCGGTATTGTTGTGGGTCCCGCCCCTCCCCCCTTCCCCCCGTCTGCTCCTTCGGTTTTTCCGTTTGTGTGTCGTAGTGGGTGACATATCTCCCTGGTTTACACATCCATGAGCATTCAAATCAAATAGGAAGGATTTTATATCACATAATTTAGGCTTGAACCATTCATGATGGCAGAGGTGTGAACCATGGGCGATATTAAGTTGTTTCAACTGAACAAAAAGACTGTCGATGAGCTTCCTGGAAGCTCCGTTTCTGTGGAAAAATCTCTCCAAGATCTTATTGAAAAGAACATGGAAGCTTTCCTGGGAGTGAAATTCTTAGCGACCGAATATTCTACAGGGAAGACTCACAGAGGGAGAATCGATTCTTTAGGGATAGATGAGAACGGTTGTCCGGTGATAATTGAATACAAGAGATCAATAAATGAGAACGTGATTAACCAGGGGTTATTCTATCTGGACTGGCTGATGGATCACAAAGCAGAATTCAAGTTGCTGGTTATGGAGAAGTTAGACAACAAGGTGGCGGCCAATATAGAATGGTCCTCTCCTCGGTTGTTGTGCATTGCGGGGGATTTCACGAGGTACGACGAACATGCAGTTCAGCAGATTAATCGCAATATCGAACTTATTAGGTATCTGAAATTTGGAGATGATTTACTTCTCTTAGAACTGGTAAATGTAACATCTTCAGAGGAAGTAAAAACAAGCGGAATCCCAAAAGGAAAGAAGGTAAAACAATCTGAAAACACAATATTGGATTATATTTCCGAATTGGACGGAGAATTATTGGATCGTTTTGAGGCAATCAAGGCATTTATTTTAGCACTCGGAGATGATGTGCAAATGATGTCAATGGCGGGTTAATTTTCCCCACTTTCGGCGGATTAAAATTCCTCACTT
>CAZTGJ010000190.1:0-6339 GCA_964613025.1 uncultured Thermoplasmata archaeon
TATGGCTACCCCTCCCTTTTCCGAATTATTTCATACTTTATGTACTATGAAAAAATGCAACCTGGAAAAATACTCACCCAAACGAAATAGCCAGAGCTAGAGCCTAGGCTACCTGGTTGAGCAATAAAGAAAAAGTGCTCCATACGCAACCTGTCAAACGGCTGAGCCAACAACACAATGACAGCTAACTTAGTAACCGTAGGCTGAATGTCTCGGACCTCATAAAGCCATTGACCCGCAGCCGAAGCTTTGGATCGACGATACAAGGTTAAACCCTCGACACGTACACCCCGGTCCTATCTGCCTATCTTCTATAGGCGTTAAATGATCTCGTTTTAGGGCGGGTTTCGAGCTTAGATGCTTTCAGCTCTTATCCCTTAGAGCGTGGCTACCCAGCACTGCCCTGTTGGACAACTGGAAAACTAGAGGCTCCGAACCCTCGTTCCTCTCGTACTAGAGGGTCCTTCCCTTCAGACCACAACACTTCCAGAGCCGAGCAACAAACCTGTCTCACGACGGTCTAAACCCATCTCACGATCCTTTTTAATGGGCGAACAACCCCACCCTTGGTCGCTGCTGCACGACCAGGATAAGGAGAGACGACATCGAAGTAGCAAGCCTTCAGGTCGATGTGAACTCTTACTGAAGACAACTCAGTTATCCCCGGGGTAACTTTTCTGTTATCAACTGCCCCTACTAAGAAGGCTAGTTGGTTCGCTAGGCCCTGCTTTCACATTGCGGTCTGTTATTGTCTCAGATCGCATCAAGCCAGCTTTTGCCCTTGCACTCTATGGTAGATTTCTGACCTACCTGAGCTGACCATTGGGCGCCCTTGTTATCTTTTTGAGGGCGTGGCGCCCCACCCAAACTGCCCACCTACCGATGTCCCCCACAAGGGGGTGAGTGTTACGAACCAAGAAGAGCGGTGTCTCATCATTGCCTCCATCCGAACTAGCGTCCGGACTTCGATGGCTACCGCCTACCCTGCACATCCCAATTCGTAACACAACAACAGGCTGCAGTAAAGCTCCACGGGGTCTTCGCTTGCATCTGGAAGGTACTGGACTGTGCGCCAGTAAGTCAATTTCACCGGACTCCAGGCGGGGACAGCGAGGCTCTCGTTGGACCATTCATGCAAGCCGCCAATTAAGCGGCAAGGTATTACGCTACCTTAAGAGGGTCATAGTTACCCCCGCCGTTTAGCGGTCCTTCGTCAGGTTGAAACCCGCTTTCAGATACCGCCACTGGGCAGGATTCAGCGACTATACACATCCTTTCGGACTGGCAGTCACCTATGTTTTTATTAAACAGTCGGGGCCTCCTTGTCACTGCGACCAGCTACTCGCGCAGCTGGCACCCCTTATACCGAAGGTACGGGGCTAATTTGCCGAATTCCCTCGCCTGGATTAAACCGATACACCTTAGGCTATTCACCTAGGGGCACCTGTGTCAGTTCTGGGTACGAACATACTTGCTGACACTGGAAAAATTTTCATGGGCACCAGGAATAGACTTTACCGGTAAAGACCGGCTCGTAACGATTTTACCCGCTTCTCGCCATTACGGCTCTCCACAGGCTTATACGGTTAAACGCTCCCCTAAGGAAGCAGTAGTTTATCCCGATGCGTCAATTTCCAGCCAGAGACAAGTATGGTACAGGAATATTAACCTGTTTCCCTTTCGAGCGCGTCGGTTAAGAGCGCCCTTAGGATCGACTAACCCTCGACTGATGAACATCGTCGAGGAACCCTTGCCCTTCCGGTGGAGCAGATTCATCACCACTCTACGCTGCTACTCTTTCCAGGATTCTTATTCGAACGCGGTCCACAGGATCTCACGACCCTGCTTCTGCCCACGCACGACACCTCCCTACCAAATCACCTTACGGTGTTCTGAAGTATCGGTGACTGACTTAGCCCCGTCCATTTTCGGCGCCCATAATCTTGACTGGTGAGCTGTTACGCACTCTTTAAAGGATGGCTGCTTCTAAGCCAACCTTCCAGTTGTCTTGGACTATGGACAACCTTTGTTCTTTAACACTTAGTCAGTACTTAGGGACCTTAACTTCAGGCTGGGTTGTTCCCCTTTCGGACATCAAGCTTACCCCAGATGCCCTAACTGCCCGGCGTCTACAACGGTAACAGCTTCGGAGTTTGACAAGATGCCGAGGGATTTCTCCCCCTAAACACCCAATCAGTGCTCTACACCATTACCTATCTCGGCCGAGGTCTACCTGCGGGTAGTCTCGGGAGGAACCAGCTATTGCCGGCCTAGATTGGACTTTCACCCCTATACCCAGGTCATCCGAACGATTTGCACATCAGTACCGGTGCGGCCCTCCACCTCCCTTTCGAGAGGCTTCAGCCTGCCCAGGCATAGATCGACCGGCTTCGGGTACCTTACCAATGACTCAAGGCGAGCGCACCTTACCCCTGGCCCGAAGGCTGCGGGTTATTGGTTTCCCTTTGGCTTCCTTTCGTTAACCTCGCCATTGACAAGGACTCCCTGGACCAATTTTCTAATCGGAAGATATAACACTGGTGAAAACACAAAGTGTTCTTAGCCACCTTTCATGCCATATCAGTCTGTAACCGTCTGGTTTCAGGATCTATACCTCCCCTTCGGGGCGCTTTTCAGTGTTCACTCACGCTACTATTGCACTATCGGTCTCGGGTAGTATTTAGGGTTGGAAGTTAGTACCTCCCACATTCATGCGCGATATCCAACGCACACTACTCTGGAATCTCAAAAATATTCTTTTTCAGGTGCCCTTACGGGGCTGTCACCCTCTACGGCGGGACGTTCTTTCAGACACACTTCAGGTCCCCGAACGAAGAATTAAATGAGTCCAAACACCACATTTCCCTTATGTCTCCACAAGGGATTCGGTTTGCCCAATACCGCTTTCGATCGCCTTTACTAACGGTATCTCGGTTGATTTCTTTTCCTGCCCTTACTAAGATGTTTCAATTCAGGGCGTTCCCCATCCATGAAGGATTGATCGTTACGATCGGGAAGTCCCATTCGGTAATCTCCGGATCTAAGGCTCCATGCGCCTCCCCGGAGTAATAACGCGGCTTGGCACGACCTTCATCGGCTCCCGAGCCAAACCATCCACCAGACGGTGTGGGATGCTATCGGTTATTGACTCAACAGGCGTCCAGGTTGCGTATGGTTGGACAATCATTGATAACGCACCCTCACGCGCGTTTTTCTATGCCCCTTCGCCAGAGAGCAGAAACTCTCTGGGTGCACAATTAAACGTTATAGAATTCTCCCAAAGAAACCAGAAGAATCCAGGTTTACGATGCAATTTGTATCTTATATATATAGTTTGTTGAAGGCCCAAAATGCCTATAACAAAAGGGTTTTTCCCGGGTCCCCCTTTCCCGTTTTCTTCCCTCTGTCTTCTCCTCCGAAAGGGTTAATATATGTTTCGATATTGTGTACCTAAATGAACGAAGTCCCCCGGGAAACTCTTACCCCGGGCAAAAAGAAAAACTCTGAAATTGGAAACACGCAACCTGGTGTACTTGATGAGATCGCCCTGCAGAAGACCTTTCGATTCCTCTCCAGGGAGTTCAGGAATTATTATTCATCCACCAGGCTTCCTTCCCCGCCCCGCCTGTCACGCAGGGAATTTGCGTTCACCTTTTTCGGAAAAAACTTCATGTTAAGGCATACTGCATTCAACCAGAGGGCTGAACTTGCACATTTTCTGGCACGCCGGGTCCCTTCCAGTTCCTATTATTCCACTGCATACTACAGAATTCCCGGTGCGGGGAGCATGGGGGAAAAAGAGTGGCTTGGCGCGGATCTGATATTCGATCTCGATGCGGATCACATTCGAGGTGCAGAGGACCTTTCATTCGAGGATATGCTTGCACGTGTGAAGCAGGAGTTCAGGAAGCTCATCTATGATTATCTTATCGAGGACTTCGGATTCATGGAAAAGGATATCGAGGTGGTGTTCAGCGGGGGGAGGGGATACCATATCCATATCTACCGACAGGATGTCCTTGGAATGTCCAGCAAGGAGAGGAGAGAGGTCGTGGATTACATCACCGGCCGGGGACTGGATCTGGAGAAGTTCCTGGTGAAGAAGGCCATTGGGATCAAGAATGAGGGATCTCGTTTCAGCCAGGCAAACTATACCTATCGTCTCCCCTCTGCGGAGGAACCTGGATGGAGGGGTAAAATCACAAGGGGAGTGGTGGATGTGGCACGCTCGTTCAGGGATCGAGAGGATGCCACGAAACGGCTGACGAATCTGAAAGGTGTGGGAAAGAAGACCGCCGAATCCATAATTACCGAGCTCTTCGATAGTCCGGCTGGAAAGGAGAAGTTCGAGGCCCTTCAGAAAGGGAACGTGGACGTGTTCTCATCCGACAGGTTCCTGAAGGCATTCATCAAACTTGCACTGCAGGAGGCAGCCATCAACCTTGGTGGGGAAACAGATGAACCGGTGACAGCAGACATAAAGCGATTGATCAGGCTTCCGGGTTCACTCCATGGGAAAACTGGGTTCAGGGTGGTGCCACTTACTTTGGAGGAGCTGGAGGAGTTCGATCCGCTGACTGATGCTGTGGTGCTTCCGGATAAGCTCGTACAGGTGAAAATAGTGAAGGATATCGAGGGGAGGGTGAAGGATGAGGTCTTCTCATTCAAAGTGGGAGAGGAGCCAGAGGTACCAGCCTATCTTGCAGTATTCCTCGCAGGAAGGAAGGCTGGGGTAGTCGTCTAGTTTTTGGTGTGATGGGGGCGCTGTCTAGTTATGTGATGTGATTGGACAATTGTCTCGTTATGTGGGTGTGATAAAGCTCATTAGAGACCAAAGAAGATCTTCGCGATATCGTATTCTTCTTTTGAGACAGTATTCAGCTTGCCCACAGCTTCCTGAACATCAACCGGAACGATATCATTCCCGCGGACTGCGGCCATATATCCGAACTGTCCATCAAGGATCATTTCGACTGCCTTCACTCCGAGCTTGGTCCCGGTGATCCGATCGTACACTGTTGGGGATCCTCCCCTCTGAATATGTCCTAGAACAGTAGCCCTTGATTCGATACCGGTGCGCTTCTCGATCTCCTTGGCGAGCTTGTTTCCGATGCCCCCAAGTTTAACATGACCGAAAGAGTCAAGGGAATCGTCCTGGGTGGCAAATCCCTCGAGCTCTGTGGGCTGGGCCCCCTCCGCAATGGCGATGACACCCCAGTCTTTGCCCTGCTCCTTCCGCTTGATGAATATCTGTGCGATCTCATCGAGATCGAATTTCTCCTCCGGAATGAGGACTGCCTGGGCACCAGCAGCCATGCCGGCCATGAGCGCCATCCAGCCCGCGTGGCGGCCCATGATCTCCACCACACCGATGCGGTGATGGGAACGCATGGTGGTGTGGACCCGGTCAATAGCATCGGTGGCGATAGTGATGGCAGTGTTGAATCCGATTGTGGTGTCGGTTGCCGAAAGGTCCTTGTCGATGGTCTTGGGAAGGGCAATGGTGGGCATCCCCTCCTTTGTGAGCTTCGCCGCCACCCCAAGGGTATCCTCGCCCCCGATGGCAATCAGGGCATCGATTCCAAGCTTCCTGAATCCCTCCAGGGCTTTTACCGGGCCATTCTCAGTCTTGTAAACATTGGTCCTTGAAGAGCCGAGGATAGTCCCCCCTTCCTTGTGGATGTCCTGTACGTCATCGAGGGTGAGCATGATGGCCTCCGCATTCAGCAGTCCCCACCATCCACGTTGGATCCCCATGACATTGATGCCATGATGATGAGCTTTCACTACGACCGCCCGAATGGCGGCATTGAGTCCCGGGCAATCCCCTCCCCCTGTGAGAATGCCGATGTTCCGGATATCTGTCCTTTCTGTCATAGTATCACCTGGAACTGCTGATGCAGATGCAGATTTTTTTATGCGATTTCCACTTACGGTTATTAGCTTTATGGATGTTAATGGGAAGACATGTGGGAATCTGAAGAAAAATAATGAAGGGGGAAATATATGGAGGAGAGGAAAGGGGGGAAATATGAAGGAGAATAGTGAGGTGAGGAAAATAGGGGGAAGAGGAAGGGGAGAATATACAGGGGACTAGTGAAGTGGGAAATATATGGGGAAGAGAAAGGGGGAAATCTGAAGGGGAATAGTGAGGTGGAGATTAGAAGAAAAGAGGTAATTAGGAATGAGAAAGGAACAGGCGGGAGGATGGTAGGAGCGAAGAGAGAAATAGGAATCTTAAAGGATTAGATGTCATGTAACAGCTAAAATGACCTATTTTTGTAACTGTGAACTACTACCCCCTAAAGGGGGCAGCGTCAAAGTGTTAAAATGCTTGTT
>CAZTGJ010000191.1:0-6302 GCA_964613025.1 uncultured Thermoplasmata archaeon
GAAATGTGTACTTTCCAGTGTAGGAGGGCTTCAGATCACTGAACTCTTACATATAAACAAAATCTTTAAATATATGTTTTGAACTATAGTGTTAAAAATTCTCGTGTAGGAGATTTCTCATGGATGCCTATTTTGCGCTATTCGTATGCGTCTGTTGGGAATCGAAACGTTCAAAATCATTGCAACGTGGATTTTCCTGTACCGGGAACCAAATTATGAACGCCTGAACATGATATCCGGGTATGGAGTTGAAGGTCATGGTAAACGACAATAAAATGAGAAGCTTCGGATTAAAAGTGATTACTATTGCGGCAGTTGCAATACTTGTTTTTTCAATGTATTCGATTTTCCTAATTGATAACGAAGGTTCTAGTTTTGCAATTTTATCTGTAGATGATGCAAATGAGGAAAAGATCGTGAAGCAGGGAAATTCGGTTATTCACAATATCACAGTAGAAAATGTCGGAGCCCAGCCTCTCATCATCTTTTTAACTGCAGATATTATCGATGTTACATTACCTGGTGTTATTGGGAATTGGAGTTTTCGTTTTGTTATGGGTGGCATCGAGATTACAAACGTCACTGTTGACACTGGAAAAACAGAGATAGTTGGAGTTGAGGTCCATGCGGGAGGCGACGCTGTTCTTAATGAAAGGGCTACAACTCGTGTTACTGCTATGGATGCAAAACAATCTGATCCAACCAACAAATCGACTTCTCGAACAGAACAAGATTCTGTTCCCGGAGAAGAGCTGATCCTCACTACAACCCGCGGTCATGATTTTCAGCCGAGGATCGAGATTGCTCCCGGAACCGAATCACGAAAGAATGTGAACCCGAATACACCGACAACCTTCAAGGTGAAGGTGTCTAACGTTGGATTGAAGATGGACTCTATTATGCTTGTTGCCAACGTTGGAAGTCCTACCCGCGGAGATACCAGGGCTGGCTCAAGCTGGACAATCCGTTTCTCTCCAGGTTCTTTAGTACCCGATCTTAACAGCATTAACGAGGGAATCGGATATTATGCATATGTTTATGTCAATGTTACCGCTCCCGACACGGCGATCTATGGTGACTATCCTATTACTCTCACAGCAGCTTCGCAACGCGGATATGAGGAAGATTCCACAATAATACGTGCCGTAGTACCTATTCCTGATCTCTATGCAAATGCTGATGATATAGTATTCTCTCGCTTCCCGGTGATCGACGGTCAGGAGATGACTATCAATGTCACTATCCATAACCGGGGTGGAGCAGTGGAGGAATCGTTCACTGTGGATTTCTGGATCGAGGACACCCAAAAACCTAATCACTTCAATATTCTCGGAAGTGCTACTGTCGGTCCTATTCTGAGCCAGGGTGAGGGTTATGCATATGTTGTTCTCACACCCGAGCTGTCACCTAAAGATCTGGAGACCCTTACGAACGTAGGGATAAGGATCAATATTGATCCAGTGAGCGAGATAGTCGAATCTGATGAGGACAATAATCAGGTGGATAGTAACCTTGAGATCATGAGATCTCCAAAATCTACCTCAGGATACAGTGCTTCACTTCTTATGATGATCACCATGGTGGGCATCGGAGCTCTTCTGGCAGCCAGTGAAAAGTATAAACACAAACGGCGAAAGAACCACGACTAGAAGCGTTTCCAGCAAGGTGAAAGATACATTTATAATGGCAGTATTCATTCCCTTGCTTCATGAAGCATACAGCATTCTTCGATAACCACAGGGACCTTGGCGGCCGAATTGTTGAGTTTGCCGGCTGGGAGATGCCAGTACAATATACGTCCATTCGGAATGAACATTTTGCGGTACGAAAGAATGCCGGGATATTCGATGTTTCCCATATGGGAGATTTTACAATAAAGGGAGAGGGGGCATCGGATTTCATCAAAGGACTCCTTCCCTATGATTATACAAAGCTTAAACCTGGTCAGGAATTCTATTCACACATACTCAATGAGAAAGGGATCATCCTTGACGATACCATTGTCATGCGTATTGCAGAGGATGAATATCTAATGGTACCCAATGCGGCAACAACTCAGAAGATCTACGACCATATCTCCCCATTGGTTCCTGATGACGTGGTCCTGGAAGATACCAGTGTGGAAGATCAGTGTATCGCACTTCAGGGACCGAAGGCTCCTGAAATTCTGGCAAAGCTTACTGACTATGATCTTTCAACTATTCAGTTCTTCAATTTCGATTCTGTTGATATCAGAAAACCCGGAGGCGGAAGCCAGGAGATACTGGTATCCGCAAGCGGATACACCGGGGAAGCTGGTTACGAACTTTATGTCGATCGTGAATTCGGCCCGGTTTTCTGGGATATGTTGATGGAAGCCGGAAAGGATTTCGGTATTGAACCATGCGGTCTCGGAGCTCGTGACACCCTCAGACTAGAAAAGGGATTCCTCCTCTCGGGTACGGATTTCAATGACAATCGTACAACCCTTGAGACAAATTGTGAATGGGTAATCAACTGGGATCATGATTTTATTGGTAAGGATGCTCTTCTCGCACAGAAGGAGAGAGGTGGATTTGAAAAGTTCACAGGATTTGTTCTTCAGGAAAGAGGAATTCCCAGACATGGAATGGATATTCAGATCGACGGCAAAACCATTGGTAATGTCACCAGTGGTTCCATTTCACCTATGCTGGAAAAAGGAATCGGTCTTGGCTATGTGCATCCCGATTTTGAAGCAGAGGGGACTGAGGTTGATATTCTCATCAGGGGAAAACCACATAAAGCTCTGGTGAAGAAGCCGCCATTCGTCTGATCCATACAGAATACATTGCATTAACATAAGATGTCAATAACAATTTACGATAAAAAATGTGCATTAAAATAGTCAATCACAGAAAATACACAAACAATGTTCAACGGAGGAAAGTTTATGGCTGAAGTCATGGAAGGTTATTATTACACGGAAACCCATGAATGGGTGAAGAAGGAAGATGGGATCGCGCGCATCGGGCTTACAGACTATGCCCAGGATCAGCTCACTGACATCGCCTATGTTGAGCTTCCTGAAGTTGGGAACGATTATCCAATGGGGGAACCCCTGGGGGTTGTTGAATCCGTCAAGTCCTCCGATGAGATCATGTCCCCGCTAACGGGAGAGGTTGTTGAGGCCAACACTGAGCTTGAGGATTCTCCCGAACTCATCAACGAATCCCCGTATGAAAAGGGCTGGCTCTGTGCTATGACCATTAGCGATGAATCAGAGTTCGATAATCTCATGGACACCGATAGCTATCGGAAATATCTCGAGACCATGTGATCGTGATCCTATGAAGATCGTACTTCTCGGTGCTCCCGGTGCTGGGAAGGGGACACAGGCCAAGAAGATTCAGGAGCAGTACTCCATACCCCATCTGTCTGCAGGGGATATGCTGAGGGATGCTGTTTCCAGAAAAACTGCAGGAGGAACCAAAGCTTCGGAGTATATGGATCAGGGAAAACTGGTACCTGATTCCCTTGTTATTGACATCATCAGGCAGAAAATACATGATATCGACTCCGGTTTTATACTCGATGGTTTTCCGCGAACTTTTTTTCAGGCATGTCAACTGGATACATTTGTCGAGCTTGATGCAGTAATTTCAATCGATGTTCCGTTTCACCATCTTCTCAAACGGCTAACCGGAAGAAGATCCTGTCCACAATGCGGTGCAGTTTATCATGTTCTGAACAATCCTCCCGATGTCGAGGACACCTGTGATGTCTGTTCAACCCAACTTGTCCTCCGTCCGGATGATAATGAGGAAACCGTCAAAACACGGATAGAGACCTATATTTCGGCGACACAGCCCCTCATTGAATATTACACAGACAAAGGTGTACTGCACTCCGTTGACGGTGACATGGAGATCGATGAGATCTATAAGAATATCGATCGCATTCTTCGGACCTTACCCTGAGCGTTCCATTGCGATAAGATGAGATAAGATGAGCTGAGATAAATGACTGCCATGAGATATTGTGCAATCATCTGCCCTCGGTGTGCAACGCCGAAGGTTGCAGACCTCTGGTCAAAAGTCACAAAATGTCCTTCCTGCGGCCGATCCATGACTCTCAAGAAGATGAGGCGATATGGAGAGGGGGAAACTCCACAGGAGCTCATCCCTGTCATTGGGGGGCTCAATAAGAGGAAAGGAAACATACACATGATCGTTCGTGAAATGAATACTATCGAAGAAGGTGATGATCAAAGTGAGATATCTAATTTTGATGATGACAATAATGACAGTAATGACGATGATGATAATTTTGATGATAATTATAACAATGATGATGACGATGATGATAATAGCGATGAAAGAATTGAGGAGAGGCGGGAGCCGAAACAAAGGAAAGCGACATCTTCAAAGGATAAGATGGATCGTATCAGAGAAGAATTTTCCTCATCACTTTTTTCGATTGAAGAATTTGAACAGATCGTCATTTCACTTGGGTGGAAGCGGGAAAAGGCCGTGGTTCTTCTGAAGGGATTGATGGATTCAGGAGACGTATACTGTCCAAGACCCGGTACATTCAGGTTTGTTGTATGAATGGTAGGGAGAGGGAAAAGGATGCGTCAGAGAGAGAGAAGGAAATGGGGAAGGAGAAGGAGGAAGAGGGGGAGGGAGAAAGAGGAGGAGAGGGAGACAGGAACATGACCTTTGGCAATCTTGATGGGATTCGGAATGAGATCGTTCATGAACTGAAAATTAGTGAGCCGGTTGTGATCGAGCCATACGGATATACTACTGCAAAATGCACATGCAGAAAACGAAATGGAATGTATATCATCCGTATCTCCCCTTTTTACGAATCCGCTCCCGAGTCTGTGATCAAATCCCTGGTTGGCTCAGTGCTGGCCCGGGCATCCAAGAGACCAGATACTGCATATACTGTTATTTACAGAAATTATATGAAGCAAAATTCAACACGCAATAAGTTAGTGGGCTATCGGAGCACCTATGCACGGAAGGTTCTCAGGGGGGAGGTTGGAAGGATCCATGATCTTCGGACATCCTTCCATCGAATAAATCGTGAATACTTTGAAAACAGAATATCCGGTATCACCCTGACATGGGGAAGATCAAGCAGGCGCACCCTTGGACATTATGACGAGGCAAAGAGGACCATAGTGGTTTCCTCGATTCTGGATAGGGCTTCGATACCTGCTTACCTTGTCGATTATATCATCTATCATGAATTGCTTCATCATGAGATCCCAACATTCTACAGGAATGGAAGGCGTGTTATGCATTCCCCTGAGTTCAAACGTCGGGAGAGGGAATATAAGCGATATTCCGATGCTGTTAAAAAAATGCGAAAATTGAGATGACCTGGATTCTTTTTCCTATTTGCCACCTATCGAACATTTGTTCAAATAAGTATTTTAATAGGGAATCAAATCTGGTTAGTATTTTGATCGGGAACTGAGTTGCGATCGGATATCATGCATAGTAGTGATCGGCCCCAGCCCATGATAGAACATAAATATTGGTTCCAGTGTGTTGGACCACGTGGGCCCGTAGGGTAGCTTGGTCCATCCTATGGCGTTCGGGACGCTGTGACTCCAGTTCAAATCTGGGCGGGCCCACTATCTGGCAAAGAAAGAGATCGATGGAATTCTGGTCCATCATTGATGATATTAATTCATTGATTAATTGATTGATATGAAAAATTAATCGGATGTGGTAAGGTGTATGCAAAGAAAAAGAACATGATCGATCAACGATCCGTGAATGCAGCAAGGGGAGGAATAGAAGCTATCCAAACTAGAATAGAGAATACCCAACCTGGGATGGGAGATACAAATCGTGAAATGAAGGATTCGCGGCAGGGAATCAGGGAGGAAGTGGAATATTGGAGAGAGGAAAGTGAGACCGACATTTCGGCGAATTCTACGGGAAGGATCAAAGATATGCCTTTGGAGAAGCGACCAAGGGAACTCCTCATGAGGTTGGGGGTTGAAAAACTCACAACCCCTGAACTTCTTGCAATAGTTATTCGTTCCGGAAATTCGCATGAGAACGTTCTTCAGCTCGCCCAGAGACTCTATCTGACCTATCCGCTTCATCAGCTCGCTCGATGTTCAACCTCGGAACTTTCAGCTACCCTGGGGATAGGAAATGCGAAGGCTTGTCAGATACTCGCATCTATGGAACTCGGTTTCAGGCTTCAGAGCTATGAATCAAAACCAATTTTCACCCGTCCTTCTGAGGCCGCCTATTTCCTGATGCCTGAGCTCTCCCGCCTACCACAGGAGCATTTCAAGTGTCTGTATTTGAACC
>CAZTGJ010000192.1:0-6203 GCA_964613025.1 uncultured Thermoplasmata archaeon
CCCCCCCCCCCCCCCCCCCCCCCCCCCCCCCCCCCCCCCCCCCCCCGCCCGGGGGAAGAAAGAATACGATACGGGATGCTACACTACAACATGTTGAAGATTGGATCTGGGAAGAATGGCACAGCAGGCATTGAGATCCTCGGTCTCCTGCTTCCTCTGGATGATCTTTCGTGCTTCGGTTGAGGGAAGAACGATCCCTGAAACTCCTGCTTCCTCTGCCGCCAGCTCCAGATCGACATCTCCTTTTGGCCGCATACAGCCAAGATAGACCGGCGCATCGATGAGGTTTACCGCATACTGAATGATCGAAGCTACGTCTATGGCTGTAGGGGGGAGAACATCCTCCATAGGTGTTCCCTTGGTTGGGATCAATGCATTGATCACAATAGCATCAGCCTTGCACGATTGACTGATAACTCTGATAGCACTGTATTCTCCGTAAAGATTTCCGAAATGAAGGCCAACGGTAACATGGGGAACGATACTTTGGATGCCAGCCGATTGAAGGTGGTTCAGTGTGAGCCGGTAATCATCAGGACCTTTATTGAGCCCATACACCTTCTGGGAGGTCTCCCTGCTTCCCACCACATCAAAGGAGACAACGTCCACATTAGCAGCCGCGAGCTTTCTGGAATCAGACCTTCCGATAAAACCGGTATGAATGTTGAGAATGAGATCGGTCTCGTTTTTTATTCGGGCAAGTGAGGGAATGAATTCTGTAAGAGGAACTGTTCCATCACCTGTTGATCCTCCACTTATCAGCGCCCCCACACCCCCCCCCTGGGATAGTTGTATCAGACACTCGTAGAGTTCGTCCGGGGTGGCAGCAGGTTTCATGGCAGATAGATAATGGTGGTTGCAATGCAGACATTTTAGTTCGCACTCCTTCCCGGTTATGGAAATGGCTGGAAACGTGTTTCCGGGATGAAAGAAGGTGAACATGGCCCTTCCCATGTGGAAATGGGATAAAAACATTTGGCCGGGTCCGATGCCAAAATCCTGGTATCCTTCCAAATTTGAGCCCCCAATCGAAACCATAGCCATTCAGTATTCAAAGAACACCATCTCCAATCAATATAAATACTATCACCAGCATCAAAAAAGCCAGCTAGCTAAAATCATGTGAATACTATTTGGATCATATGAATTTTTCAGAATCCAAGGTGACCATGTGAACCCAACGATAGCAACGTTCCTCACGTTATTCGCGATATTCATATTCTGCTTTGCGGCATTGGCCATCGCCGCTTATTTCAATGATGACATCAGAATTACGCTTTTTTCCAGGTTTCTGAATCCTCTTCTCATCATTGCAGGAAAAGAATATATGGTTCGGGATACCCGGGAGAAGGAAGTTTACGGGACCATCAGAGAATTCCCGGGAGTGAGCTACCGGCGTCTTCTCGAGGAATTGCAGATGGACAATTCAACCCTGGTCTACCATCTCTCACGACTGGAGCGGGAGAAGCTCATCAGTCTGAAAAATGATGAGGGGGTCATCACCTGTTACACCAATTATGTAACAGCGAAACTTTCTCATGCGGGAGGCCTTCCCCCCATGTCCCCCCTGGAAAAACACATTCTGGAAACGCTGAGAAGGTTGGGACCAGCGGCACGATGTGAGATCGAGAACACGCTCCGCCTCTCTCAGACCCAGGTAAGGGAGGCTCTCAGGAAATTGAAAGACAGGGGACTGGTGAACTACGATGGGGAGGGAAAATGGGACTACTGCTGGGCGGTGAACAGCCCCCCGAAATTCAAATGATCCTGATAACAATGAGCAAATCGGGGATTGCGGTTCGTTAACTCATCGGATCCGACAAAAATGAACAACATCAACCAGGGAACCGATATACTTAGAAAAAAAGATTCGGTTCTCCAGCGATTGGGTCTGAAAGATACGATCAGAGAGATTCAGCTCAAACTTATAGTTCGCTCTCTTCATTTTCCTCAATGTCGTCATCTTTCTTCTTCGAGCGATTTCCGACGTTTGCATTGGTTGAACAATCGAGATTCACACAAATATCCCTGGGTTTTCTTTTTCTGGAAATAATCTTGACCATGGGCGCTCCGCATTCTTCGCAGGAGGTAGAGGTAGGGAGGATCTTCCCGCGCTGAGGGAGAGGATAGGTAACCCTGCATCCGGGATAGCCCATGCACCCGATGAATCGCTTTCCGTATCGGCTCTGCCGAATGAGGAGATTTTTTCCGCATTTTGGACAGGGTCCGGCAGTATTCTGGTCCTCGAGGGCGGTCATCAGAGCTTTGCGAACCTCCATCCGATTTTCAACCAGGAGCTTCATTGCCTTAGTGAGCATTTCCCGTGATTCAGTTGTAACGATCTTGAGGCTGTGCTCTCCGTTGGCTATCTTGGTCATATCCTGCTCGAGCTGGGATGTCATATCCGGTTTTGTGATAATGGAGGAATATTTTTCCAGCGTATCGATAACAGTGTAGGCAGTGTCCGTGGGTCTCGGTGGTGAATCCACAAGATACCCCCTCTGGAATAGCTTTTGTATGATCTCATGACGTGTGGATTTAGTACCGAGATTGAGACTGTCCATGAGCGTGATAAGGCCCCCCTGGCCGTATCTTCCCGGAGGTTTGGTCATCTTTGAAAGAAGGTCCAATAATTCGACGTGAAGCTGATCACCCTCCTTGAGGGCTGGGAGAAGACTCTCCTTTCTTTCCTGATACGGATAGAATTCCTGCCATCCCTGTTCGAGTATTCGAAATCCGGATGATTTGAAGAGTTCTCCATTGATCCCAATGGAAACCTTGGTGCTTTCCGAGACAGCCACATCGGCCACCGTAGCCATGAACCGCCGCACTACAAGATCGTAGACCTTCCACTCATCAGGGGACAATTCGGAGCGGGAAGCAGCTCCCGATGGATAGATCGGGGGATGATCGGTGGCCTGCTTCTTTCCCCGTGTTGGGGTGATTTTTTCCTTGGTAAGGAGTTTCTCTACCAGATCATTGAAGGAGGTGCCCTTGAGAGATTCCAGCACACCCCTGAGGTCCAGGCCCTTCGGGTAAACAGTGTTATCGGTTCTTGGGTATGAAATGAATCCACGATTATAGAGGGCCTCTGCTACGGACATTGCAGGAGCCGGGGAGAGACCCCGTGAGGCTGCGGCCCTGAGGAAAGATGTGGTGTTGAAAGGTGCAGGGGGACGCTCACGCTTGGTTGATTTCTCGACCTTTTTCACATGCCCATCCGTATGCTCCTTTGCCTGATCGAAGGCAGCATTTGCCTGGGCCTCATCGAAGAACCTTCCCGTTATGTGCTGGGCGGTGAACTCCCGCCCACCATCCACTGCGTCCATGGGACCCTTGAGATTGGCATCGATCTCCCAATAGGGTTCCGGGACGAATTTCTTGATCTCCCGTTCTTTATCGACGATCAGGGCAAGTGTTGGGCTCTGTACCCGACCTGCGGAAAGGAAGTCCCTTCCCATCTGCTTGGCCGCAAGGGAAAGATAACGTGTGAGAACGGCACCCCAGACAAGGTCGATGATCTGACGGCATTCCGAAGCCTCGGAAAGGTTGTAGTCGATATCGGTCAGTGATTCAAATGCGGTATTGATCTCTTCGGAGGTAAGGGAACTGAACCGGGCACGCTTCACCCGAAATTCAGGGTTGAACTTCTTCACTACTTCCAGGGCTTCCACACCGATGAGCTCTCCCTCTCTGTCAAAATCAGTGGCAATGATCACTTCGTCGGCTTCCCGGGCGAGATCCTTGAGGGTATTATATATCGAATATTCATGAACTTTCTTCAATGGATCGATTTCAATGAGCTCGGAGGGGTGGACACGCTGCCAGTTATTGTATCCTTCCGGGAAATCAAGGCTGAGAATATGCCCTTTGAGACCTACTACTGTATAGGAAACATCATTCTCTTCATAATCATAGACCGGGACCTTCTTATGGGAGGTCTTCTTGGCCTTCCCCTTGGACAGGATATTTGCAATCCGTAGAGCAGCGTTGTTTTTCTCGCAGATTATCAGAATGTTCATCTAGTCACCGCTTGCTGGTTGTCATGATGCAATCCATGAAAAGGGCCATTGAAGGACCAATGACACTGATTTCGTGAAATGGTGCTCATGTTGTTATCATCTGTTTGATGGTTATGGGGTCGATGTTCGCGTATTTATCACTGCCTGATGATCCGGCATTCGTGGATCAATATCCAGTAATTGCATGAGATTCATTGGCTGTGATCCATCAACCTTGGAGTCCGAGGTTTGAAATTTGTATATATTCTTGTTCCTGAACGTGAGATATTTTCTGAGTAAGATATAATTTCTAAGTAAAAATATAATTTAAGTTATATGTGTTTCATATACAGGTGTAGTTCTATATCTACACATATTGCGGCCGAATAACATGATATGTTCAAAAGTGAAATCAATAGTGTTCTTGCAAATGATGCTGATCGAATATTATATTCCATAAAGCGCACCGAACTTCTGTTTCAAATACTTGATAAAGATATCCTCATCCAGAGACTGGCCGGTAACATTCTTGAGGAGATCATTTGCTCGATGAAGCTTCCCCTTCTGGTGGATATTACGTCTCAACCAATTCAGAAGGGTTCCCATATCGCCATCGGTAAATCTGGTCCAGATATCCGGAATCTCGCTTTCAACCTGTCTGAATAACTGAGCTGCAGTCAGATTCCCCAGTGTGTAGGTTGGGAAATATCCGAAATAGCCCAGTGACAAATGTATGTCCTGAAGCACACCACGTGCCGCGTCAGGTACCTGGATCTGCAGGTAGTCCTGCATTTTCTCGTTCCAGACGTCGGATGCATCCTTTGGATCAAGAGAACCGTTGAAGAGGGCGGTCTCCATCTCGAATCTCAGCAAGATATGGAGGTTGTAGGTCACCTCGTCCGCCTGTACCCTGATCAGGGAAGGATGAACATTATTCACAGCAAAGTGATAATCCTCCAGGCTTACCTTGCCTAGCTGCTTAGGGAAACTCTCCTTGAGCTTTGGATAGAAATACTTCCAGAACTCCTCACTCCTCCCCACCATATTCTCCCACATTCGCGACTGGGATTCATGAATGGCCATTGACGCAGCATGCCCCATGGGAGTACCATAATGTTCTTCCGGGACACCCTGACAGTATAAAGCGTGTCCTGTCTCATGAATGGTTGCGAACAGGGCAAAGGACATGTTGTCAGGTTTATAGATCGTGGTGAATCGTGTATCATGAACTGTTCCTGTTGTAAAAGGATGTGCCGATTCATCGATCCTCCCTCGTTCCATATCAAATCCAAGTTCGGTTGCGAGAGTATGGTTGAAGGTCCTCTGGGCATCCACTGGGAATTCCTGCCCGAGGACCGTAGGATCGGGACGAGCATCGGAATTGATAATATCAGCTACAATGGGAACGAGTTTGTTCCGGAGTCGAGAGAAGAGGGTGGTGACCTGTGCAGTCCTAAGGCCGGGCTCGAATTCATCCAGCAAAACATCGTAAGGTTGATCCTCGTAACCGATGGCCTCTGCCTCCTGCATCCTGAGATCAACAAGCTTGACAAGATGAGGATAGAATTGTGAAAAATCGGATTTCTTGCGTGCCTCTATCCAATTCTTGGATGACACTGATCTTGTCTTGGCTAATTCATTGACAAGCTCGGAGGAAACCGCTGAAGCACGGTGATGCTCCCAGGAAATTTCCCTGACATTGGCCTTCTCCTCCGGCGTTAAGCTCTCATCCAACTTTGGGGAAGAGAGTTCCTTCAGGTATCCATCCATGGCACTGGAAGTCAGCATCTTATGGATCACCGTGGAAAGTGTTGCAAGTTGAAGGGAACGATCCTCGATCCCTCTGGAGGGCATGAAGGTTTCCTGATCCCACTGCAGGTGCTCCTCAGCAGCCCTGAGATTGTTGATGTCCTTGACAAGGCCGATAAAATCATTGTAGGTTTTCGTCATTCACATTCCTCCATCTTGAGAAAATATTCATCCTGATTGCGCCACCTTTCATATATATTTTTGGTGGTTTCTGTTTTTCTTCAGGACTAAATGTTGGGGTGGTGGTGAAAGTGGTGGCGATGGTGCCTTTTATTTATGTTCAGGACTAAATGTTGGGGTGGTGGTGAAAGTGGTGGCGATGGTGCCTTTTATTTATGTTCAGGACTAAATGTTGGGGTGGTGGTGAAAGTGGTGGCGATGGTGCCTTTTATT
>CAZTGJ010000193.1:0-6174 GCA_964613025.1 uncultured Thermoplasmata archaeon
TTTGCTTATATTGAGATGGAGGTTATTCCTGTTTAATTTAGAGGCCGATTGTTGATAACGAATACTGTTTTCCAATAAAATCTCATTATTCATCATCAAGTAATGCTTCCATATCCAGTAAATGAAATATCTTGAACCATTTTCGAACATGATATTTTTTATTATCGTAATTTATCCAACTCATGATGAATATCCATAGACCAAAGAAGATGAAGAAATGAAGATAACAGAAATTATCAATCATCAGGGATAACCAATAACCCATTACTGCAATTATGCTTCCAATTATGAGTGCAATGAGAAAAACCAATGGTCCAGCATTAAGTAGAAGATCACTCTTCGTTTCAATGTTCTCCTTTTTAACAAAAAGAAAAAATATCATCGATGAAATAATTACCATCAATAAAATGGAATATACCAATATTGCAGCAATATCAACATCCTCACCTTCATACAAATTTACATCATTGGATGAAAAAAGTAGAAGTGTGAAGAGGAGGAAATTAACTACGAAAATTGGCGTGATTGAATTTAACAATCGATATTGCCCTTTTTTCCCCCTTATCAGTTGTTGTGTTACCATAGTAGTAGTTTACATATACTTCTTCGCTAAATATTTTGTTATCGATTTCCATCGATATTGATCTTTGTGTGCATTTTACCGGATGTTTATTAGTTGATAAGCCAGTGTGTTACCTAGAGAAATATATTCACTCACTTCGTCACCCAAAGCGGAAGACCCATAGGATTAAGTGGGGGGAAGGGGGAATGGGACAACAAGAGAGAGATTACAAACCCGATTGAACAAACCTGATGTGAATTTTACAATCTGCAGATTAATCACAATAAAATAGAAATCAGTGATCATTCTCATGATTCGCAAAATCGTTCCCCCTGCTTTCCTCTGCCTCCCCCTTTCCCCATTGAAAATTTTTCAAATGAACATATAACGAACCTATCCTCATAAGCAATTGATGTGGAATAAAAATAATTTCCTGAAAATGGTGCAAATGATTCAAAACACATAAATATGTGTAATCGCGTATCTGTGCGTGGTGATCGATTGCCAAATATGACACTTGCTTTACCTGAGGACGTCTACAGGATCGTGAAATCTCATAAAGAGATCAGATGGAGCCAGATCGCACGACAAGCTATCGAGGATTATGCAAAGAAGCTCGACTTATTGGATGTCCTGACGAAGAACAGTGAATTGACAGATGAGGATATCAAAGAGCTTGGTCAGAAAATCAAACAGGGAATCCACAATCGTTATTTGGAGATGAAGAAGGATGCGTCTGGTACTTGACTCAAATCGACTCATTGCAGGATTACTGAAATCTTCCACCTCCCGTCAGATCCTACTTTCGGATCTCTTTGAATTCTATGCTCCCGATTATCTACTTGAGGAGGTGAACAAATACAGGGAGTACATTGAAAAGAAGGCTCGCATTACCAGCAGTGTTTTCGATCTCATACTTACCATTCTGATGGAGAAGATAACGTTGATACCATTCCAACAGTTCAGAGTTGAATTCGACCTGGCCCTTGATATAATGAAAATAGTTGATGAGAAGGATTCAGCATTTCTAGCGATCGGAATGTTGCTGAAATTGGATGGCATTTGGACTGAGGATAAAGATTTTCAGAAACAGAATGTCCTGAACGTCTATTCAACAAAGGAGCTTCTCGATTTTATGGATCTCGATTGAAAACAATTATCTCTTCGTGATCTATCACGCAAGATTATTATCTCCCATGATTCATTTGAATCCTCCTGACACTTCGTGTTTCATCCCCCGCTTCAGTGAATTGGTCGGTTCGTTGGTTTTCTTAATAATCCATACCTATGTGATAATGTATTTGTTTGCAGCCTTACTAGAGGCATGGTGAGGTGACGGGGTGGGTGGGTGGGTGACAGGGGAACGAAGTGACGCTGTGGGCGTTTGCCATGGTAGGATAGATGAGAAGAGAGTGGCAATGGAATTACATCAACAGCTTTTAATACCGGTTTCAACCAGAATTCCCTGGAACCATGAAGCTCATCATCGACACACGGAACGGGATAGCCGGGGATATCACCTGTGCAGGACTCATTGCCCTAGGTGCAAATCCCATAACAGTAGTCGAGGCCATGGAGTTCGCCGGCAATCGCATCGGTTCCGCACAAATCGTTCCGGTATTCCTGAAGGGCAATGTATCATTGGATGTTCAACTCAATCCGCATCAGGATCAACTTACTGAGACCCACGCAAAGGAGCATCTGCGAACAATCATGGACGAGCTAAATTTTAAGTCTCATTTATTCCAAATGGGCGAAAGTATCCTCAAAACGCTATGCCAGGCAGAGAAGCATGTTCACTCCACCGATCCCCGGCTGAAGCATATGCTCAAGGGCCATCATCACCATCTCAGACATCATACGGATCGAGCCGATAAACTTGAAGCGATACTTCATGAGACCCAGGACATCCTCTGCGACATCACCGGTTTCCTCATCGGCATCCGGGAGCTGCATGTCGATCAGATATTATACCGGGAGTATGTGAATGTCGGAAGTGGAACAATTCGGTTCTCCCACGGTACCTTCCCTGTTCCCGCCCCCGCCACCAAATACATTCTTGATATGCACCACATCCCCTGGCTCACTTCACCCGATTATTCTCTGGAGATGACCACCCCCACCGGAGCCAGCATCCTCGCCGGTTCGAACGCTGAAAAACTCATTGATATTACTCGATTCACTGTTGTGAAACAAACCGCTGCTTCCGGTACTCGCCTTGGTCTTCCTCCGGTACCGTTCTATCTTGGTGAGTGAAATTCTTTTTCTTCACCTATTCCCCCCCCTCCCCCTGCCTCATTTCCTAACATTCTTGCAAGAATTACAGCTCAATGTAAATCATTGATTGACCCTCTCTCCACCCCCTCTATAAACGATATTATTAAATATCCATCCTAGGGTGAGACGCCACCTTCAGATGTCGGAGGAGTCAGATATGGTGAAAACGATTAAAACTAATCCAATACTCCTGGAGACCATTGATGAACTCAAGAAAGTCTCACGGGAAAACGAAGCACCCATCTGGCGAGACATCGCAAAACGGCTTGAAAAATCTCGGAAAAACTGGGCCGAGGTCAACATCAGCAAGCTCACCCTTCTCAAAGAGGGGGAAACTGCGGTGATCGCTGGTAAACTTCTAGGTGCAGGACTGATCGACAAGGCAGTGAAAGTTGCCGCTTTCTCCTGCTCCACGAGCGCAGCCAAGAAGATCAGGAACGTGGGCGGGGAGGTACTATCCATCCCTGAGCTCATGGAACAGAACCCTAAGGGGACCAACGTGAGGATCATGGGGTGAGATTATGCAGGTTTTTGATGCAGAAGGCATGATTCTCGGAAGGCTTGCCAGCCACATCGCAAAGCTTCTTATCGAGAACGAAAAACCCGGAAAGGGCGAGGAGATATTCGTTGTCAACGCCGAGAAGGCCATTATCGTCGGATCCAAGGATACGATCCTCAAGCGTTATCATTTCCTGAGGGATGTGGGAACCCAGAGAAAGGGGCCCTTCTATCCCCGATTACCGGACCAGATCCTGAAACGAACCATCCGTGGTATGATCCCGTATCAGACACCCCGGGGAAGAACAGCTTTCAGGAGACTGCGAACCTATCTTGGAGTTCCGCGTGAACTCAAAGAGGAACAGATCAGGGTGGTTGAATCCGCCCGTGAGACGCATGCTATAAAGAAAATGACCCTGAAAGAGCTCTCCCAGTATCTGGGATTGACGATCAGACATGTGGAGTAAGGGGGTGAATGAGTGAGTGATTCAAAAAAGATTAAGGTAATAAACACAAGCGGCAAGAGAAAGACCGCTGTGGCGCGTGCCTCCACCACAAAGGGGAAGGGAAGGATCAGGATCAACAAGGTTCCCTTGGAGATCTACCAGCCGGAGATTTCACGGCTCAAGATAACCGAGGCTCTGAAGCTTGCCGGAGATCGTGTCAATACGGTTGACATCAAGGTAAGTGCCAGTGGCGGAGGAATCATGGGTCAGGCCGAGGCAATCAGGACTGCAGTTTCCCGAGGGATCGTCGAATATTACGAAACCTATCACGATGACGACGAGATAAAGAGTATCTACCTTCACTACGACAGATCTATGCTTGTGAATGATACCAGGACCAAGGAACCCAAGCATCCATTGGGACGTGGTGCCAGATCCAAGCGGCAGAAATCGTACAGGTAGACAGTATGCTGATCAGACGTCAGAATTGATCCGCAATATTATCTGATAACAGAACATATCAAACCAAAGACGTGGTGTAAACTATGATGATTCCAGTACGGTGTTTCACCTGCGGTAAAGTCATTGGCGGAGAATGGGAGTCCTACAAGACTCGGATATCCGGCGGCGAAGATCCTGGTAAGGTCCTGACAGATCTCGGGATCAACCGTGTGTGCTGCCGGAGAATGTTCGTTTCCCATCCCTTTGACCAGGAGACAGGTTACGAGCCCATTGATGAAACCATCAAATACTGCTAAGTCGAACAACACACGCAATCGGGGCCGTAGGGTAGCTTGGTCCATCCTTCCAGCTCGGGGAGCTGGAAACTCCAGTTCAAATCTGGGCGGCCCCACTTTATTTTCTTCCTTACTCTTTCCTCCTTTTCAGTGCATAACTTATTTTTTCTTTTTCTTCCCACCTTTACAGTGGATAGCCTATTTCCTTTCTTTCTTTTTCTTCCCACCTTTACAGTGAATAGCCTATTTCCTTTCTTTCTTTTTCTTCCCACCTTTACATTGGATAGCGTATTCATTTACTGGGTAAAAGAATTATTCAATATTCTGGTCTCCCCCATGATCAGATCCAAACACCCAGTCAACCTGATCCTTTTTGGAAAATCTCATGTATGCCACTATTGCGATCGGGACAGCGACAAGGACTGCAATAATTAAACCCGTACCAGCTCCCCCCCCGCTTCGGAAGAATCCATTATCATTGTCGTCATCATCATCGGGATCGGAAGCAGGGTGTATGATCGCGTTCTCGATATCATAGGGGTAGTTTGTGAGCTTTTCGAATCCGTTCATGGTTACTCCGTAATCGTTCTCGATCCGGATGCCGAAGATCTCACCGGCTCCCTTAGTCTCGTTGGTAATGTAAATACCAGGCTCGATGGTTATGACGTCCTGAAGTCTCAGAAGCTGTTCGCCCTGGGGAAATCCTTGGGAGATCAACGGCGGTTCATGAATGTAGTATCCAACGCCGTGCCCGAGGGCGTGAGTGAATTCGTCACCATATCCATTCGCAGTGATGTGGTCCCGTGCGAGCTTATCGAGTTCCTTCACTGCTAGGAATTGACGAATCTCAGCGGATGAAATATCATGAGCCTCCTTTACGATCTCGTAGACCTCCCGCTGCCTTTCCGATACCTCACCCATGAAGAAGGTCCGTGTCTCGTCAGAGCATCGACCCTGATATCTGGCTCCGATGTCCACCACTACTACCTCACCGGGCATGATCAGTTTATAGTCATCGTCATCATAGTTCCCATGGGGTATTGATGTATCATTTCCGGAACACACGATGAGACCCGCGGCGGGGTCAGGATCGGTATTTGCCGACCAGAACGCGCTCACATAGGGATCACCACCGTTGGCAAGGATCACATCAACGATCTCCTCGATTACCATAGTTTCAGTGATGTCTTCCGTGAACGCCCTTTGCATGAATTCTTTTGCCGCAGCCATGGCGATGTCGATTATCCTGGCAGCCTCCACAGATTCATCATAGATGGGAGTGGTCTGCAGGGGAACGAACACCCTTTGCTGGTTCCATTCTCCGGAATAGGTGACCCCTTTATTTTCAGAATTGACCTCCCACGGTTCCGGAACACTGTTCCCTGCCTCACCCTTTCCAATAGGAATCGCTGTGAAGAGAAGTACAAACACCAGTATCACTGGTATGAAAGCGGGAACGTGAGATCGAATGTGTGAAGGAATGGCAATTCTAATGGTTTCACCTGGATCTGCTTAAGGTTAATGATATTTAAGATTTTTTGGTAATACATTGAATGGGTGCTAGTGATTATGTCTATAATGATTGAATGGGCACCTAGGTTTTTTATAGTACATAAAGTATGAAAATCTTCAAAGAGGGGAGGGGTAGCCATAT
>CAZTGJ010000194.1:0-6169 GCA_964613025.1 uncultured Thermoplasmata archaeon
AATTTCAAGGAGAGAAATGACGGAATTGTATTTTTGCAGATTCCTACAAGCTAACTTACAGTCGTTTATCCGGAAAATGGTTTCAGATTTTCAATAATGAGCAATGTTTCAGAGAAAATACTCCAGATTTTAGGAGATTTTGTGTGGAATTACGAGGACAAAAGTCTGAAAATGCGTTGGTAATGAGAAGAGAAATCCCAATTGTCAAACTCGATTGGTGACAATTTTAGCGGAAGCTTTGGAAAGTGTCAAATTTAAGTTTAAATGGAAGAAGAGAAAAATAGAGGATCGGACCGGCTATTGGGACCTGATCCGAAACGTCACGAAATGTCTGAAGATGGATGTGAGGATCACTCGGACTTTGTGCTTTTCAGGATCCCGCCGATATCCATCTTCTCATGAGGCGCCTTGGTGATGAGGGAGAGGAAAGCAGCTACGATCGAGAGCACTCCCATGATGGTGAACGTGGTCTGGTAGCTTCCGGTGGCCTCCACCATCTTTCCGGCAATGACCGCTCCCATGATCCCTGCGACACCATAGGCGGTGAAGACGAATCCATAGTTCTGTCCCACATTCTTCGTACCGAAATAATCTGCGGTGGCTGAGGGGAACATAGCGAAATTTCCGCCGAAACAGAATCCCACAAGGGCTGCACCCAGAGCAAGGGTGGATACTGAGTCTCCCATGTAGAAGAGCATGAACATGGTAAGTCCCTGGATGATGTACATCACAAAGAGGGTCTTCGTCCTTCCGATCTTGTCGGAGGTAGCACCCCAGGCAACCCGTCCTGCCCCGTTTGCAAGGGAAAGAACTCCGATGATTCCCGCGATCTCGGCAACTCCGATGCTCTTGTCATCTGCAGCGAACTTTCCGATATTTCCGATGGTCATCAACCCGGAGGTTGCTGCCAGCAGGAACATGGTCCATATGAGCCAGAACGTGGGGGTCTTCAACATTTCCTCCCATCCGTATTCGGCCTTAACTACCTCTCCGGTGGAGGATTTCTGAACAGGAGGGGTCCATCCATCAGGGAGCCATCCCTCGGGGGGGTTCACCAGGAGCTGGGAACCTGCAGCCACACCGATAAGGAAGATCACACCAAGCACGAGGAATGCACGGCTCCAGTCAAAATCGTCATAAATGTGGTTCTTCCCTTTGGTTAGGATCGATTTCCGGGCATCGTCAAACGCCTCCTTTCTCTGTTCCTGATCTTCTTTTGAGAGGTTTACCGGATCCTGATTCACCAGGAGATCGAGATCTTTACTATCGATATCCTTTGCATCCGTGAGTGTGGTATTCGCCTTCAGATCTTCCAGTGTTACAGGAAACCCACTGAATTCCAATGGTTCTTCCTTGAAGTCCTTCTCATAATCAAGGATGAGGATGTAGGCTTCGAGATCGTTCAGATCTGCCTTTTCTTCGTCCACAAGGAACGGTGCATCCTTTGGGGAAACATCATCAACGGTGTCCTTCAGAAAGTCTGTCATGTCGGAATCGAGATCTGCTGTCATGACCGTGGTGGCGACAAAGGCAAAAATGAGTGCACCTGCCCCGAAACCGGCTACAGCCACACCGGAGATGAGCCCCTTCTTGTCCGGGAACCATTTCACCAGGGCTGCGATGGGACAGACATAAGCGAGACCGATACCGGCGCCGCCGATGGCCCCATAGGTAATGTAGAGCACTTCAATGGAACCGGCGAGACTGGAAAGCATCAATCCGATCCCCAGAACGATCCCACCGGCTAAGGCCACCTTTTTCGGCCCTACCTTGTCCTGCCATCGTCCGGCAAGCACCATCACGATGGCAAAGAAGAACAATCCAAAGGCAAAGGGAAGCTGATTCGTCAGATCAGTCGTCCCCAGATCGGCTTTCAGCGGTTTTGCAAACGCACCGTATGCATAGATTGATCCCAGACACAACTGAATGATCAGGGCACCGGCGACCACGAACCAACGATTGAATGTTTTTTCATCCGACATTACCATACCTCGATGTAGTGAAATAAAGTTGATTGAAAAACTCACAAACCGGACCGAAGGATCCGTTTATGGATTTGGCGTGCGATTATAGGACCTTTATATAAAACTTCTGTAGTAGTTCTACGTTGAAATTCCAATCCAGCCGCTCCAGATCATGAAAATTCGGTATAAAGCAATCCTCGTCGATGATGGGAGGGGTCAGCACTCATAGGGTTCATCACTGCGGAAGCTCAGAACCGGTTCTCATCATTCCCCGGATACTACATTGATGAATGGTTCGAAAGGAAGGTAGGAAGAAAGAAAATGAGATCCAGTTCACCCTTTGGAAATGACGTCTTTGATTTCCTGGGTGACACGTTTGACCTTTGGCTGTACAGATTCCTTGATCTCCTCAACCTCTCTCCGAGCAGCTTCCTTGATGGAATCCGCGCTTGTCTTTGCCTCATCGAGCTTGATGACCTCAAGATCGGCCATGAGTTTCTTCACCTCTTCCACGGCCTTCTGTGTCTCAATATCCTTGAGCTCATTGACCTTTCTGAGGATGCGTTCTGCCTCTTTGTTTCCGCGGGCGGCGATCTTTTTTGCCTCCTCTTCGGCGGCCTTCACCTGCTGCAGCATTTCATCGAGCATGAGCTTCAATTTTGGAAATTGCGTAATAACGTTTCCGATTCCCCCACCCTTCACCCGCCCCCCTTTGGTTAGTATGGTGGGTTAGTCTATAGTATCGATTATATCTCGCAAAGACGCCAAGGCGCAAAGATCGCAAAGGACGCGGAGGTTAAGGAAACGAGGTAATTTTTGCGGAGGGGCACAGAGCCGGTAGGCGATGGGGGGAAGAAGGAAGGGGAGTGTAGGGTGATTGGGTCGTTAATTAATGTATGAGTGAAAATTAGTAATTTCTGCAATGGAAGTTCACCCTCTACCCTTAAAGTTAATTTTCTTAATATCCAAATAATTGAAAGGTCAAGACTTAACAGAGTAGAGTTGAAATTTAATAACTCATCCCAAAATTTAAATGTAATAAATCAATCTCTGCCAACTATCAAACAAGAGGATTAGAATGGTTGACTGAATAAAAATGTATTTCAAGTTATGTGATAGCCATGGACCTTAATGAATTTCAAACAAGACTCAGACTTATCAATGTTCTACTAAAGGAACAAGGGTGGGATGTTGGTGATCGGTCGAAGGTTATCACTGAAGTGGATACAAAACAATCAAATTTCATTACACAGGATTACAAACGAGTCAATGAAACTCTGAGAAACAATCTTGCAAGTAAATATGCGGATTACCTACTCCTTGATTCCTATGGATATCCCATCGCAATTATTGAAGCAAAGCGAACCTCAAAGGATCCAATCATTTCTGCGCAGAAACAAGCTGAGGGATACGCAGATGATATTAAAGCTCAGACTGAAAGGGATGTTTTTATCTTTCTCTCCAACGGCTATGAAACGTGGTTCTGGAGCAGGGAAAGCGGGAATCCACGGATGATCAAAGGATTCTTCACACGAGAAAATCTCGAGAGGATGCGGTTCCAAGTTGGCAACAGAGAATCCCTTCAGGACATCGATGTGAACACCGAGATCGTGGACCGTTCACGGAGTATTGAAAATGTAAAACGTGTGCTGGAGCATCTTGGAAAGGGTCATCGGAAAGCTTTGATCATTATGGCAACTGGAACGGGAAAGACACGTGTCTCCATGGCTATCATCGATGCAATGATGAAACAGAACTGGGTTCAGAAGGTTCTCTTTCTCACGGACAGGAGGGAGCTTCGGAAACAGGCTTTCAATGATGGATATAAGGTATTTTTTCCAGAAGAACCGAGATCGAAAATCTTGTCCGGCAATTTTCAAAAAGAGAAGAATCTCTATGTGTCAACAATCCAGACCTTCATGGAGTGCTATAATCAGAAGGACACATCAGGGCGGTTTCTTATATCCCCGGGAGAGTTCGACCTGATATTTTCCGACGAAGCTCACCGCTCCATCTACAACAAGTGGCGGGAAGTATTCACCTACCTGGATGCGATTCAGATCGGCCTTACTGCGACACCGGCAGATATGATAGACAGGAATACCTTCCGTTTCTTCGGCTGTCTGGGAGGGGTGCCTACAGCTCTCTACCCTTACGAGGAGGCAGTGAGAGACGGAGTACTCTGCGATTTCAGGAAACATATTCTCGGGGCACAAACCTATTTCCAGATCAAGGGAGTCCGGACAGAGGATCTTTCATCAGGGCAGAGACAGAGGTTGTTGGAGAAGGGCATTGATCCTGATGATATTGACTTCGAAGGAACCGATATTGAGAAGAAGGTTGCAGTTACCGGTACCAATGAGGCTATTGTTCGTGAGTTCATGGACAACTGTCTTATGGATCAGCTAGGAACATTACCTACAAAAACTATTTTCTTTGCGATTACGAAAAAACATGCCAAGCGCCTTTGGGAAGCTTTCGAGAAACTCTATCCAGAATATAAGGGACAATTAGCCCGCATTATTGTCTCGGGTTCTGATGGCAGGGCTGAAAAACTAATCGAAGATTTCAAAAAGAAGAGCTTCCCCCGTATTGCAATATCTGTAGATATGCTGGACACCGGGATCGATGTGCCAGAAATATGCAATCTTGTGTTTGCAAAACCCGTATTCTCGAAAATTAAATTCTGGCAAATGATAGGACGAGGTACCCGATCAGATGATTCCTGCAAATATCGTGATCGGTTGCCGGATGGGAAAAAGGAATACTTCAAAATATTTGATTTCTGGAAAAACTTCGACTTCTTCGATATGAAACCGCAGGGTGATCGGCATGAAACCATGGAAGCGGTAACGACACGAATCTTCCTGACTCGGTTGAATCTCATGAGGCAGTTGAAAGAAACAGGTCAGATCGTGCAGTGGCAGGAGGTGAAGCGGAGAGTATTGGATGGTATTTCAAACCTCCCCATGGATTCTGTGATGATCCGTGAAAATCAAGTGGATGTGGAAAAAGCACTTTCTTCCGGACTATGGGATAATGTTGCGCTTGACCCAATGGAATTCCTGAAAAACAAAATTGCACCACTGATGAGATATCAAAAGGACGTTAACATCCATGTGGCTTCCTTCACCCTTAAGATCGAACGGCTTGGCTTTGCCCTTCTCAAGGGAAACGAGAACGAGGTGGAGCGTCTGAAAAAATCGATTGGGGAAATGCTGGAGAGTCTTCCCCGAACCCTGGACATCGTGAAAGAAAAGGAGGAACTCCTCGATAAAGTGCTTACCAATAAATTCTGGAATGAGATCACCTTCGATGACTGCCACATGCTCCTGAATGAATTTGCCGAGTTGATGCGCTATAAAAGAACCGAGCCACGTCCTCAGATAATCCTTGACCTTGATGATATGATAAAGGAGAGAAAGATCATCGAGTTTGGCCCGGACTCTCGGGAGGAGTACGTCCATGTATACAAGAAAAAAGTGGAAGAAAGAATAAAAAATCTGGCAACTTACCACCCTACCATCCGGAAGATTATTGCAAATGAAGTTCTCACCGAGGAGGACCTGGAATACCTGGAACGGGTGCTCAACAGCCCGGAGTTCGACTACGTGACCGAGGATGTTCTCCAGAAAACCTACAACCGGAGCAAAGGAACCCTGGTCCAGTTCATCAAGAGCATCCTGGGCTACTACAAGTTCCCTGACCCGGAGGAGAAGATCAAAGAAGCATTCCAGACCTACATTATCGAATACAACCGTCAGTACAGCGCAGACCAGCTCAACTTCATCAGGACGGTGCAGTCTGTATTCGTGCGGAAGAAACACATCAGAATCGCGGACTTCTACGAAGCCCCCTTCACCAACTTCGGCATCCACGCCCCCACCCCCCTCTTCTCCCAGGACGAGTTGAATGATTTTATTGCATTGTGTGATGAGATGGAAGGAGAGCTGTTCGTTGGGAGTGAGTGAGATGGAGCTGCCGGAGGGGTGGGAGTGGGTGCAACTATCTAATTCTAAAATATGCGAAATCAACCCAAAGAAAGCCGAAGTATCCAAACTCCCTCACTCAACTCCTGTATCATTCCTCCCTATGTCAGGAGTATCAGAAGATGGTATTATTGCAACTGCAGAAGAAAAAACCTTGGGTGAGGAGCCTGCCTGAGAAACATCGCACTTCAACCGTAAAATACTTAACTAGTTTAT
>CAZTGJ010000195.1:0-6128 GCA_964613025.1 uncultured Thermoplasmata archaeon
TTCTCTTTTACCCAAGCAACCTCCCTCTACTCCACCCCCTCACCTTCCCCCATTCCAACTCCGCCTCGTTCTCTGTCTCTTTTCCTCCTGCCGCCCCCTTCTTCTCCATCCCAACCTCCCCCGCCGGAAAATCTGGGGTCCGAGACCCATCTGTCCAAGGGTGAAAGGATTGTTCCATAATAATGAGTGAATCCATCTTTGAATCGGAGGTACCACATTCACATCAAGTACTACTTCAGCATCTGCTGCTTCTTACGAAGCTTCTCTTCCAACTTCTTCTTCTTTGCTTCCATTTTAAGTTTCTTCTTGAGTTCCTTGGGTGAAAGAGCCTCTGCAGCTTCGGGATCCTCTTCGACCACAGCCTCCACTTCCACCACTTCATTATCCCCTATCTCTACCTCATGGGCCTCCACTGCTTCAACTTCTACAGCTTCGTGGGGATCAAGTTCCTCTGCCTCAACCTCAACAGCCTCGACCTCTTGGTGTTCCTCGACTTCTGCCTCATGAACCTCCACCGGTTCCTCCTGAACTTCCATCTCTACGGCTTCAGGTGCGAACTCTGCGGCTTCCGCATCATGCTCCTCCACCTCTTCAGCATGAACATCGTGGATCTCTTCCCCTTCCTCGTGGACCTCCGGAGATTCTACATGGGCCTCGGTATGTTCATGAACGTCGGATTCATCCACCTCGGGTGCGGGCTCTTCCACAGGGGGTTCGGGTTTCGGTGGTGCGGGTGGTGGCGGCGGTGGAGGGAGATTGGTGTCGATTTTCTTTGAGGGCTTTTCTTCCACACGTGGAACCTCTGCCTTTTCTATGTCTGCCTCTGCCTTCCCCTGCTTTTTCGGTGCTTTCGGTTTAGTATCCGGCTGTGGTTTCGGTTCTGGCTCAGGTACTGCTTTCGGCTGGACCTCTAGTTTTGGTACTGGTACGGGTTTGGGAGCAGGTTTCACTTCTGGTCCCCCCCCCCGAAGGATAGAGGGCATGTTCCTCTTGACCTTGGCGTAGAATTTCAGGAAGATATCTGATGATTTTTTTATATGATCCTCAATGGCCTGATAATCCTCACTATCATACCAGCCTTTCACATTCTTTTTCCCACTTGGCTGTTTCGTGAACTTCTCGAGCCGTGCTCCTAAGAAGTTTCCTCCATTGAGAAGGACGATAACCGATTCAAGATCGATGTGTGGGATAGAATAATGGAATCCCTTGTTCCTGAACTCATCTCCGAGATAGTGTTCGAATTTCAGGGTAATGGCCTCCCATGCGGTATTGAGGTTGTACCCCACCGGGATAAATATCCATTTGTTCTGGCCACCTCTGAAAAACTTGTTAAAGAACTGGGTGACAATTGCCTCCTCTGAGCTTTTCCACTCGCGCAGGATCTCGATATCCTGGAGCGGTTTGCCTGACCTAAAATCGATCTTCTGGAACTGGATTGCAATGATCTTGTCCGTTTCAGGGTCGGGCTTGTCTCCTGGCGAGTAGGTTACAATATCAAAATAATATTGAGGCATATTAGTCACCAATAGGTATCGGGGCCACTCCCTATTTTATTAATATGTCTTTCTGTTTAGGACAATATTATCTGGTTTTCTTTCTCTTGATTTCAATACCTGAGGAATTCAGAATATCTTTCACAGGGGGGGCGGGGGAAGGGGAGGAAACGGAGGAACCAAGTCGGTGAATATCATTGATCGGAAAGATCCGGGTCACATCTCAACAACCTTAAATAACCGGATGACAAGAAAAAAACATGGAGTCTTCCACAACCGGAGCCCAAGACGTGAAGGGAATTCAGGAAATTCATGAGATCCGGGAAATCCTGGGGATGTATGAACTGGGTCAACCTCTATCCCTAGAGAGACTGCATAGTGGATTCGCAAATCTGAGCTATCGGCTCGAAACCGACACGGGTACGTTCCTGTTCCGGATATGCACCGAGAAATCGGATGATGAGATCGAATACGAGTTGAGGATTCTCAGGAAGCTGAAAGAAAACAATTTTCCTGCGGCATACCCTATAGCCAGACGAGATGAGGAATATATTTCACACCATGGAAAGGGGCACATCGTGATCTATGATTTCATTCATGGAGGCCAACCCGAATGCACCGGTGAAACGGTACGTGAGATCGCCAGAGCAGTCGCACACCTAAACAGCATGAAAGAGTGGGAACCGCTAAAAAAGGGAAATGCTCTGGACCTCCAGCTCTGCCAGACTGTCATCTCCCAATATCCGCACGCTCCCAACCACTATCCCGGGACCTTCGACTATTTCAGGAAGGAAACAGAATACCTTTCTGGTCCCCTGCAGGAGAATATTCCCTGCGGCCTCATCCATGGGGATGTATTTCCAGACAACACAATATTTCGGGATAACCAACTCCAGGCAATTATCGACTGGGAGGAGGCGTGCACGGATCGACTGCTCATCGATGTGGGGGTGGCGATCAATGGATTCTGTTTCCCGAAGAACCGCTTGGACGACAAGCTCCTTGATGTTTTCCTGAAGCATTATGAGTCAATTCGGAAGCTGTCAGTAAAAGAGCGGGAACTGCTGCCCTTCTATATCAGATGGGGTGCCCATGCAATGATCGCCTGGCATCTGAAACATCTCATCTACGTTAAGGACCCGCGGAAGATTGATCGGGTAACAATGTTCATGGAACGCCTCAAGCGTCTGCCCAGATAAACCGGAGCAGGCTGGCCCTTAGTAATCACCCCTTAACCTCTAGCATCCATTACATGAACATATCTGCATCAAATATATCTTATCTCAAGCATACCTGAGGATGATATCCCGGAACTGTTCACAGAGATCCACATCGGAGATCGCTCCCGGTTCGATCCAGAGAAAGTCGTCATGCTCATTGCTGACACTCGGTTCTCTATCATCCGATGTTATTTCTCCTCTCATGACCAGAAAGATCACATGGGTTCCATTCATAATAGCTGCTGAAGCCCCGCCCAGACCGGTGACCGATACCTCCAAACCCGTTTCTTCCAGTATCTCACGCTTCAGTGCCTCCTGGAATTCCTCGCAAGCGTCGATCTTTCCTCCGGGAAGATCCCATCTCCCAGGGTTGAAGCGGGATGTGCTGGATCTTTTTAAAAGTAGTATTTGACCTTCCTTGTTACTGATGACGATGTTCACTGACAACTTATACTCTTGGTTAGGCATGGTACTCTATCCTGATCATTCGGTTGAAGGGCCATATGATGTTCACAAAATTGGCCATGGAAATCCATGGTTTGACTGGGAATACCGCAGCCCCCCTCTATGAATTGGCAGCTTCCTTCATTGGTCCGGTTTGTTTAGCTTTTCGTTCCGTGCGAAGGCCAGGGTCCAATCATCGAAATGCTTCTTTCCCAGCTCAGGGGGCGGCGGGACAATCTCCGGGGAGACCATGGGGACCGGGTCAATGAAATCGATACCGCGGGTTTCCAGAGCACAGCGCCACTCCACTTCGACCCAGTGGGAGTTCTTGGCGTTCTCGGACCAGAAGAGATAGAATATGTCCCTGATCGGGATGATCTTCCGGATCTCCTGCTCCCAGTTCTGACCGGAACGCAGGGAGAGAATGTCCAGGAAGATATTGAGGGAGGGCAGGGCCTTCTGGATCCCCTGAATTCGTGGCAGAACCTCATCCATGTCCTTTCGTGCATAGGATGCAAAGGCCGTCTCGATCCTGTGCTCCTGAACCGGGATCTGGGCAACCGGGACCTCTTCTGCACCCTTCTCAGACGGATCCACTACATGGATCAGGAAATGGATGGTTGCGATCCTGAGGCCGTCGATGTGGATACTGGCATTCCCTTGCTTCGTTCCCAGATCCGTACCCTCGGGAACCTTCGCTGCATAATTGGCATTTCCAATTTCCCCCTCCCAGAGAATGGTCTGGACTGCATCCTCGATCTCCATATCCTCGATCCTGAGTTTCGCAGTGAGGATCGTTCCTCTGGCGATCGGTTTCGGACCTACGGACCGGATGGTGATATCCTCCTTTTCATCAGCCATGAGCCGTGCCTGTTCGATGACCTTTTTCTGCTGTTCTTCGAGATGCGCCCAGAGATCCACTACAAAGGATGATTTGGGCTTAACCCTCGGAGGAGCGGTGACGGTGAAGTGGACGTTATCGACATTCTTTCCGGAGACATCTGTGGTTTTTCCATCTGCAGGTGCAATGACTCCAGCGGCTTTGGTAGTTTTTTCTACCTCCTCAGGCTTTTCCGCATCCACGTCTGCTAATTCCCCAATCTCCTCATCGCCTTCTTTTTCCTCAATTTCTTTGTCTCCGGCAGCATCCGCCTTCCCACCTCCATCACTTTCTGCCACTGCCTTTCTCAACTGCGCTCTCATCTTCTCGTCCTTCATGAAAACATCATTGAATATCTTCATCTGCTGATCCGCTGTCAGAGAGGACAGCACACTATAGGTCAGTGTCACCCTTCTCCGCTCCGCCTCCTCCTTGATCAAGGAATACTGGTCCTTGCTGATCGAATGATGCGCCCGGTCATCCTCCACCCTGTCGAAGATATGCTCCAGCCGTGGGATCGAGTTGGTATTTCTGATCTCTTTTTTATAGTGCGGGACCTTGCGTGATCTCTGGAATACGAACAGACCGGACAGGAAGATACCTCTTTTTGTGATGTAGAGGAAGGACGTGCTCAGGAATGAATAGGCAGACAGGAATATCGTGGAATAGAATAATCTGAATACCCATCGATTGTAATCGGTGAGGCTCCATGAATTCCCCAGGAAATCCTCTTTCTCCTCGTATCTGTCGGGATCAAAGGGGTAATAATCATCTGCATTCGTAATGTTATCCCCATCAATGTCATCATCGATGTTGTCCCCAATCTCATCGTCATCAGTATCGTTCCACTCAGTAGATAAGAATGGGAATTCGTCAAAGATGTTGAGGTAGAGGTCATTGTCGATGTCAAGATCGTGGTTATCACCATCCCCATCTCCATCGGTGTCATTCCATTCTGAGGCATCGAAATCGAATGCATCCACTGGATTCAGATATGTATCATTGTCGATGTCTTCATCGGTATTGTCCCCCTTGCCATCACCATCAAAATCTGCCCAGTCGAATTTATCGAAAGGAAATACATCCTGGATATTGATGTATCCGTCATCATCTATGTCTGGATCAGAATTGTCACCTATGCCGTCCATGTCCGTATCGTTTTGTTCATCTGGATCATAAGGGAACAGGTCAATGATATTAACCGCCCAGTCACCGTCTATGTTGTCATCAGTGTTATCTCCGATTCCGTCCCCGTCAGTATCAAACCACTCGAACTGATTTAGGGGAAAGGCATCTATCATGTCGGGAAAACCGTCGTTGTCATCGTCTGGGTCTGCAATGTCACCTATGAGATCATGATCGAAATCCTGCCATTCCGTAGGATTAGTAGGAAAGAGGTCACGATCATCTGGTACTCCATCTGAATCATAATCAACGAAAATCTCAATGATCTGGAGTTTTGTATTGATTTTACATGGTACGACCCAGAACGCTCCGTCCTTCAGGGCGGAGATGAATGGCTCGAATAACGATACGCCGGAAAACGCCAGCTCCTTTAGGGGATGGTAGTTTACTTGTAGTAATGATATTCGGAAGATCATCACCCGTAACATCCCCCACATATAGACCCCTTGGATCACTATCCACATGGATAGATTCTAGACTACTTTCAACGAAATTCCCATTCCCCTCCCCAATAAGAATACTCACGTTGTTATTGCCTTCATTGAGGGAAATGATATCAAGAATTCCGTCATCATTCATGTCAAATAATGCAACTTCTATTGGCTGGACCCCAACAGGGAATGATTTACCAAACGTAAAATTACCTGAACCATCACCCAAGAACGTTTTCACATCATCCTCCTCAAAGTTAATTGTGATGAAATCCACATGATCGTCGTCATTGATATCTGCAACCGCTATAGCTTGTGGCGAACCTGTAACAGTGATGGTGGATGCTGATGTCACATCGAAGTCATCCATTCCGTCTCCAAAGAGAATTGTAACGGTGTCATTATTGCTGTCTGCCGTTAAGATTCATGTTTCGCACCCCTGATAAATGTTAATATTCATTATCCCCAGTTACCA
>CAZTGJ010000196.1:0-6099 GCA_964613025.1 uncultured Thermoplasmata archaeon
ATGGCTACCCCTCCCCTCTTTGAAGATTTTCATACTTTATGTACTATGAAAAATTCAGAGTTGAGAGAGTATCTGAGAGAGTATAAAATGGACCGTACAGAATGGGAAAAACAGTGTAAGTACATGATCAAGACGAAAAAAAGGGAGAAATGATTTGAGGGTTGGAAACCATAACAATGATTACGCAATAACAATGCTGGCGTGTTGCTATGAATGATATCACCTGGGACACAGAAGCTGAAGTCGCACTCGCGAAGGTACCGATCTTCGTTCGAAAAAAGGTGCGCCAAAAGGTGACAGAACGAGTGGCGGAAAAAGGCGGTTCCAATGTAACGCTGGCTGATTTTATGGACGCCGAGAATACGCACCGGTCTGAAACCGGAGGGAAGAGGTCAGAAAAACAGCTCAACCAGATGATGCCGAAGGAGAACAAACCAGGCGCTGAGGTGGTGATCGTGGAGAGCTGCCATAATGAGGTGAACAATTGTCCGCATGTTCTGATAAAAACCTCACAATGGAAAGATGCTGTAGAGGGATGGATACTGGAAAACGACATTCATGAAAGGCTGAGAGTAAAGATCCGAGGCAGTAAAATTCTCTTTCATCACAAACTGAAGATATCGATATCGGGTTGTCCGAACGCCTGCTCCAGACCACAGATAGCAGATATCGGGATCGTCGGGTATGTGAAACCGTTGGTCGATCCGGATGATTGCACTGTCTGCGGGGCGTGTGAAAAGGTGTGCAAGGACAGGGCGATAACAGTGAATGAAGCAGCCCCGGTGTTCGACAGGAAGGCCTGCCTGGGCTGCACGCTGTGCCGGGATATATGCCCGAACGATTGCATCCGGTTATCCGAACCTGCTGTTCGAATACTGGCGGGAGGGAAACTGGGGAGGCATCCGCACCTGGCGAATGTTGTGGGCACTGCGGACACACCGGAACAAATGATCCATTTGATTGACAGATTAGCAATAGATTACATCGAGAATGCCAGGGAGGGTGGTGAACGGTTTGCCGATTTCCGGCTCAGAATAAGGAAGGAGGCAGAGGGGAAGAGGAAGAAAGAGGTGGAGGAGAAAATGAAAACTGGAGGGGGAGGGGCTCATGAAGAAACGACTGCTTGAAATGATCCTGCAGGAGCTCAAGGACGTTCCCAATCCCGATCCGTTCCTAGAGCAATACCCGACACCGGCGGATATCGGTGCGGACCTGATATTCAGGGCCTATAGCTATGGGGATATTCAGGGAAAGACAGTGTGTGAACCGGCCTGTGGCAAAGGACTGCTGGCTCTGGGAGCGGGGCTCATTGGTGCGGAATCAGTGAGCGGGTTCGATACCGACAGGCTGTCCGTGGATATCGCAAACATGAATCTGGACAGCCTCAATGACAAGGAGTATGAGATCGATGGGGAGTTCTTCACCCAGCGACTGCCCGGATTTGATACCGATGAACGATGGGATACGATCATCATGAACCCGCCCTTTGGAAGTCAGAAACCAGGGGCCGATAGACCATTCCTCGAATTCGCTGCAGAGCACTGTAATGTGATGTATTCGCTCCATCTGTCAAAGACTGAGAAGTTCGTGTTGAGATTTCTGGAGGAGGGGGGGGGAGGGGATCGGGGAATGAGAGCTGAGGTCCTTGGGAGATATACCTTCCCGATCAAGCACATGTTCACCTTTCATACGAAAGAGGAGATGGAGTTCGAGGTATCATTGATCCGGGCTGAAATAAGGAGTTGAAAACCGAAATGAAGGAAATAATGAAAAAAAGCCAGTGTAGGAATGAGAAAGCGAGTGAGAATGTGGAGAAATGTGAATGATTGGACGTAAATCATATACTGAGTGGGAACTATGGGAAAGATCATTTCTTCCCTTTGTTGTGATTCACGTCATACCCGTGATTGGTTATTTGTTCTCAACTACGATGAGTTCTGATGAGTACTATATCGAGGAGCTTCTATTTGGTCGAAGGATGATGATCGTTCTGATGGTGCTCATGAGTCCAGTGTCTCTTTATAATTACTGGATGATCTATTTCAAATGGAGGAAAGATGCATGGGTTCGAACATTCTCACGGAACGACAACGAACTATTCAAAATGATCACAAGTGTACTTGATGACAAGGGGATTGAATTTGTGAAACAGACCGAGTTCATGCTGGACAATCTTATTGTTCTGCAGGATGATGAGATACGGATCTTTACTGAAAAAGTTTCGATTGATTCAACGAACTGCTACATTGGACCAGTGAGTGAAAAGAATAGGGAACTGATCGAGGAAATTAAAGGGAAGATTTGTCCTGTTTTATCGTGATCAGATCTGCTGGCTATACCTGCCGCCCACTTCCTTGAGCACCTCAGAGATCTGCCCGAGACTCGCGTATCGAACCGTCTGAAGGAGCTCTTGGAACACGTTCCCATCCTCCTGCGCCACTTCTCTGAGCTTGTCAAGATAAGCTTCTGCCACTATACGATTCCTTTCCCTGAATGCCCGGGTACGGTCGATCTGGGTTTCCCAGTCCTTCTCAGTGGGCCGCATGAGCTCTACTGGGTGTTCCATTCCCTCCTTATTGAGTCTGAGAACATTTCTGCCGATGATCGGTCGTGTCCCATTGAAGATCTCATGCTCGTATTCGCACGAGGCCTGGCTAATGTTGGAGCGCTGATAGCTCACCTCTGTGGCAGGTCCGACCCCACCCTCCTGGTCGATCCGCTCCATCTCCTTGAGAACCGCTTCCTGGACCGACTTCTGGATCTCCCGCATTGCATAGGAACCGGAAAGAAGGTTCTGGGCCTTCAGTATCTCGGCTTCGAACGTGAGGAAGTTGGGGATCATGGTCGCCTGTCTGACATACTTGGGACCTGGTGTGGTGAGGGGTTCGTCAGCGGAATCAACGTGAAGTGAATTGGTATTGCACAACAGAGCTATGAGGGCATGGACGGTCTGCCGTACCGGGTTGAGGGTATCCCATTCCGGGATCTGGAGGGCCCGACCCGATGTCTGGGTGTGGAACTTGAACATCTGGCTTCGTTTGTTGGCCTTGAAGACATCCCGCATGGCTATTGACCAGATCTTCCGCATAACCGGACCGGTTGCCAGCCACTCGATCTCATGGGAATTCCTGAAAAAGAATGAGAAGTTGGGAGCTATGTCATTGATGTCCATTCCCCGCCCCATAAAGTTCTCGGCATAGGTGAATCCGTTTGAAATGGTATAAGCCATTTCCTGCACTGGTGTTGCACCGGCCTCTCCGATGTGGTAGCCGGAGATCGAGATGGAATAGAACTTTCCTACGCCGTGGTCCACGAAGAATTGCTGGACATCACCCATGAGCTTGATGGCGAAATCTCCCTGGAATATGCACTCGTTCTGTGCCTGGATCTCCTTGAGAATGTCGGCCTGTACCGTTCCCCTGAGGAGTTTGTACGTGTCGTTCCTGATCTTCTCGACCGTTTTCTGGGGAAGCCCGTATTCAAGATTGATGGAGTTGGGTTTCAGTGAATCGGGAAGGGGGAGGAGGTGGGAGGGGGATGGGGGTAGGGGAATATTGGAATTGGTTTTAATTTTATCTCTTGATCCCTGCTTAACGGCTTTGGGATGGTCCTTCTTGTACTGCTCGATCATCCAGTCGCAAGCTACATTGAAGTACATGGCAAGAATGATGGGAGCAGGACCGTTGATGGTCATGGAGGTAGAGATCTCCCGGAAATCGAATCCCGAATACAGGATCTTCATGTCATCCAGGGTGTCCACAGAAACCCCGCCCTCCCCGATCTTCCCGATAGAACCGGGGTCGCCGTCCGAATCATCCCCGTAGAGGGTGATCCCATCGAAGGCCGTTGAAAGACGGGGGTTCTTCACACCCTGGGAAAGGAAGTGGAACCTCTCGTTGGTGTGCTCGGCTAATCGGAGCCCTGCAAACTGGCGGGTGGTTTCCATTCCTGTCTCCCGTCTCATTGGGAATACACCGTTCACATAGGGGAAGTCACCGGGAAGTCCTTCCTGGAGCAGGAATCTGAGACTTTCCACCGTGTCCCTGGGATCCGGGAATGACACCTTGGGGATCGTGATGCCGTTGTAGCTGGTATATTCAAGCTCGCATGTAGTGCAGAACTTCTTGGCCCGCTCCACGGTCATATCCTGCCATGTATTCTGCCACTTTTCGAGAAGCTCCTTGCAGTAGGGGTCGAGTTCTGACGGCTTACCGCTTCTGATAATCTCCAATTGTTCCTCAACCCAATCATCGTACTTCCTGACTGATTCCACGATGCGCCCGAGATAATTTCTTCGATGATGGGGAACGAGCCCGGTGTAGTTCACGGTGTCAAGGGCATTGGTTCCGGAGGCGGTGAATTTCCTTGAGGGGATACCAAGTTCCTTCATGAGATGGACATACAGGTCTACCGTCCCTGGATCATTTGCCAGTTTGGCAAGGGTCGCGAATGCACTCTGGGGGGATTTAATCTCCTGCGTCCTTTCTTTTCCCTCCTTCATTCCCTTCTTCACTCCCTTCTCCTTCTGCTGCTCTTTTACCTTTACCGCTGTTCTATTCTTGTGAATGAGATCCGAGTGGGAGAGAATACTCTCGATCTGCTCGAATACCGTGTGGCTCCCCTCCCTGTCAATCTTGTTGAGCACGATAATGTCGGCTTCCTTGAGGAGCTGATCCTTCTGGAGCTGGACCTGGACCGATCCGAACTCCTTGGTCTTCACATAGATGGTCTTGTCAGGGGAATAGTGACGGAAATCGAGACCGGCCTGTCCTGTCCCGGGGGTTTCCACGATGATGAGATCGTAGCCCACAGTCCGGAAGACTGCTATGATATCCTCCAATGCGGCAGGAAAATTCCCATAGGGAACTCGAGTGGCAAGTGACCGCATGAAAATGGAGGGGTTGTAGATGTTGTTCATCCGAATACGGTCCCCCAGAAGAGCGGTGTATTCGCCGGAATCAACAGTGGTTGGATCGATGCTCAGGATGGCACATCTCATTCCTTGCGCCTTTGCTTCCTGTCCCCCCCGCTTCTTCCCCCCTACCTTTTCATTGTCAATGTTGATATCATTTCCAATTCCAAGACCATTATTATTCACACCGAAATCCATGGTGAAATGTCTGGCTATCTCATCGGTGATCGTGGACTTCCCAGCCCCCCCGTCCCCGGTTATGAAAATGAGTTTTCCTTTTCCCGCTTTTTGGGATGTGCCCTTATGGCTGAGGAATGACCCTAGGGAGCCCTTGAGCTTCTTGTAGCCTGCGGACCTGGTCTTCTTTTTGCTCTTCATCAGTGCAAGGAGTTCGGCCAGGTTGACGATCTGGCTTACTGCTGCCTTATCACCCTTCATTGCCTGTGCCATGACTTTATCGATGTCTGTGGCTGGATGGTTCTTAAGAGACCGTTCCACTACATCCCGTGCCAGACCGTCCAGAGACCATTCGATGCCATAGATCTTGGTCACTCCGCTCTTCTCGATGAAGACCTCGTCATCGGGACTGATGGTCCCCCCTCCCCCACCCACAACGATGGCATGGGATCCGGCCCTGTTCAGTTCGCTCACGAGCGCAGGGAAAAAATGATTGTGACCACCGTTATAGGAGCTTACTGCTACGCAGTCTACCCCCTCCTCGACGGCAGCCTTGACGATCTCCTCAACCTTCTTGTTGTACCCCATGTAGATAACTTCCACGGGGAGTCCGCACTCTCTCAGGGAGCGGTTGATTGCGAGAATTGAGGCGTCGTGACCGTCGTAGGCGGCAACTGCAGTGAGTATCCTGGCTGGCCTGTCAACGGTTCCGTAAAGATCATCCAGTATTGCTGTCATCTCAATCAGCCAGCCTATTTCTGTATACCATATAATTCTTTTGTAATGCGTTATTAATTCGTAAAACTGAGGTACAGCATACGTCGTTCCCCCCCCACCTTCAGCCTTTTTCTTCAGTTGTTTCCAATCTCCACTTCCCTTTGTCATTGGGGCCTCCCCCACCTGCACCCCCCACCCCCCCCCTTCACACATAGTGTAATCGGAATAATCCCGGTACAGAACAGGCGAGAATGCACACCACAACGGATAAATACAATATTCAGAGGATGAGG
>CAZTGJ010000197.1:0-6096 GCA_964613025.1 uncultured Thermoplasmata archaeon
AGTAACGCACCATTGATGTATATTAAATCACCGGCATATTACAAACGGATGTTCAGGGATCCGGTTCCGGGTTTGGTATCTTTATCGACCATCTCTCCGGGATAACAGTAAAAGATTGCTATGTCGATGGGTTCTTCGTGAATATCCGGATTGAATATTCAACGGGGTGTACAATCAAGGATAATGTGGTGACCAACAGCGGAATGGCTGCTATTGCCCTCTGGTATGGTTCAAATGAGAACACGGTGAAGGGCAATTTGCTGAAAGGAAATGCCTACGGTATCAAACTGCTGCATGGATGTGAGGATAATACGGTGAAGGATAATATCTTGGAAGGAACTAAAAATGAGGGCATCGATTGTTATTTTTCATCGAACAACGTGATCAAAGACAATACAATAAAAGGTAGTCAGACGTATGGTATTAGCTTCAGGGGATCTGATGGCTGTACGGCAAAGGATAATCTCGTTATGGACTGCTGGTGGGGATACCACATCAACTCTGGTGAGGAAAACACGATTCGTGATAATGAAGCTGTTAATTGTTTCAATGGGATCATCGTTCTCTATGGCACATCCAACACAATCAAAGGAAATACAGTGCATGGGTCATCTAATGATGGCATCATCTGTTATGACAGCTATGAGATCCAAATAATTGATAATACTCTTTACAAAAATATGGTTGATGGAATACGCCTCTGGGAATCCGATTATAACCTTGTGAGTGGGAATGTCCTGTATGATCATCCCGACGATGCCATTGACCTAAGGACAGCTCACGAGAATGTAGTCGAAGGGAATGAGATCTACCACAACGCTTTCGCAATATGGCTAGATGCCGGCTCCTCTCTGAACACCATCAACGAGAACATAGTGTGGGAGAACGACTATGGGATCATAATGTTCGGTGGTTCCCACAGCAACATGATCTACCACAACGACATCATGGACAGCAATGTACGGCAGGGACGGGATTTGGCAACGAACACCTGGGATAACGGAGCCGGTGAAGGAAACTACTGGAGCGATTACGGTGGTGTGGACGCTGACGGAGACGGCATTGGCGATACACCCTATGCGAATGATCTGGGTGAGGTACTGGATTACTACCCCCTGATGACACCCTGGAACTGATGATTAGGACAACAAAAAGTCCACATGAACGGAATGGAGCATTCCATCTCATTCTTCTTTCTTTTTTCTTTATTTCCTCCCTTCTATTCCGCCCCCCCACCCCCCACTCCCCTTCATTCCTATAATTATAGAATCAATGCATATTATATTCTCTTCATTGAAAAAATTAAAATTCTCGCCGCTCTTTCACAAATCCTCCATTTTTTTAAATCGCATCCGGTCTTTAAGGGTACAGCCGAATCTGCTTTATTATACCTGTCTGATTGGAAATCACAGCTCCAAAACAGGAGGAAACCAATCATGACCAAAACACACACAACATACACCACCCGCAACCCAACAAAAGCACGCAAACAAACAAACACACGAAAGGCATTCAAACTCCCCCGAATGAACCGCAGCAAGAGATCCCAGGTCCTCACCTACAAGGTAGAAGACAACAACCTGACCATCCTGGAAACCTACAACGTGAATGTGAAGTTCAGCTCCCTGGTCGAAGGATTGGACAAGCCAAAGAAGCATACATTTCTCTGCTTCGGAAAGCCTAGGCCCCAGATCTTCTATGACATTCCCGAACTCCCGGCTGGGTTCTGATCACAATCCCTTAAATCAACAAGCAAACATGATCACTTACCATTCCCAAACATACTATTACATGACAATCACAACGAGAAATTTAACAAAATGCCGGAACCTATTTAAAAACCCGCATTGGAAATTCTGTCAACATGTCACACAGGGGTAAGGAATTCGGATTTGCACATATGCTCCATCACAGGATATCTGAACTGCTTGTACTCGGATTTGCGATTGTTACCATACTACTACTATGCGGAGAGGGAAACGGGGAGCAGGGGGCAACGCTGCATGAGATCATGGTCTACCTCAAGAAGTGGCTTCCCTACGGTACAACGGGGAATGCAAATCCCGAGGATGGGCGGGTGACCGGAGTGGTCCGTGAGCATATCCGGGTTCTGGAGAAGAATAAGTACATCAAGATGCTGGGTGACCGGTACTTCTTCCGCAGCTATCAGCCCGCGCTTCCCACGGATGTCTACTCTCCGAAGATCGACTGGAACTCCGTGCTCCACGATGAGAATCTCAAGCTCAAGGGGGAAACGGTCTGCCACATCATTTCGACGATCTATGAACATGAGCACGATGGGATGAGAAACAAGGAGCTGGCCGGCATTCTCGATATGTCACCCTACGCACTTCACTATCATATTAAAAAACTGGAAAATCTGAATATCATTGAAAAGAGAAAGGGGAAGGGGAAGCGGTATTTCCCGAACTTCCATGTGATGCAGGCTCATATCTCATCCTAGAATTTCATTAAAGATCAAGCCCTCCAATCCCGATATCACATCGGTACAAGATCAAGAAGTGATCAGGGCAATCCTTCCGAGGAGATCACAGGCACGAAATCATAGACTCCATCGAAACCGCTCACTAGCTGGACATTGTAAGGATAATTACCCTTCCTGCACATTGCCACCGCCCCCTCCTCTGTGATATGCCTGAACACATCGGGTGACAGCGGAGCGGTCTCTTCCTGCACACCCTCCTGGAGGATGATCACCCGGGGCGGCAGACAGGTCTGGGCTGTGATATCCTGGACCGTATACTCCAAAGCATTGATGTCCCTGAGGGTGGGGGTGGCCTCGAACACTATGATGAACAGTGCATATCCCCGCTTGATCATGGCATTGGGCAGGTTCGTGTTCTTGAGGATGGGAGATCCTCCCGGAATGCCAATGTATGCATCGAACTGGTACGCTCCTCCGGTCTGACCACGAATGATTGCAGAGAACTGAATGCTCTCGGGATGGGTTCCCAGCAGACTGTTGAATGGAAGGTAATTTCCCCGGAGATAGTTCAGGAAGCGCTCCACTGGAGTGTTTCCACTGGGAACATAGAGGTTCGGATTCCCTTCGCTGACAAGCCGGATTGACTGGAATCGACCGGAAAAGTAGTCGAAAAACAGGTAATTGAAAATGAGGAGCCTCGTAACGATCAATCCTGAAAGGAGAATGAGGAAGAAGATGATAATCCCCCCCGGATTCGCACTGACCACCTGCTGAACGGAGATAATGGTCATGAGCAAGAGACAGATGAACATGAAAGGCAGGGTATACAAAACGTTTCTTCTGATGTGATATGATTTCTCGCTTACCTGGCCTGATAGATCGAAGAGCGCCGATGTTGGATCCTCCATCAATCGTGGATCGGATACCGGCAGTTTGAATGGACCTGAAATCGTGTTAATGATGTCATCCTTTAGCATAGTATGCCCCGTAGTTCAGTAAAATAGTATCATAAAATTCGTTTAGAAAATCAAGAGGTGATGATGAGTCATGCTATTTAATACTATGCAGCAAAATCTCAATCGCGTACAAATTTCCCATAGCGAATTTCGTTCTCCTGCCCCCGCGTAATAGTACAACGTAAAAACCTAGTACCAATATGGTTAATAAATGATTTCTGCATTGTTTGGCCGAGGATATGACCGCAATTCCATTAAAGCACTCAGTTCAGCATTCCCAACCTGTTGGATCAGATCGTAGGACTCGGGCATCGATACCCACCCTAACGGGACAGTTTGCACCCCACACCCCACCCCTATCACCACCTGCCTCTCTTCAACATCCTCTCACCACCCCTCCTCGCCCTCCTTCTGTGTCCCCCACTCTTCCTTCCCTTCCTCCCTCGACATCACCACTTCCTTCCTCAGTGTCCCCACCTCCTCCTTCTCTTCCTTCTTTGGCATCCTCTCTTCATTCTCATTTTCCTCCTCTTGCTCCTCCCCAGGTTTCTGCTCCCTCAGCTTTTTCTTCCTCTGCTCCTGTTCCCCTTTCGTCTGTTTTTCCACCTCCTCCTCCCCCTCATTCTCATACTGCACCCCCTCCGCCTCCCTCCCAGAACACCGTGAATCTTGCCCCCGTTGGGGAATCCGCACATAGTAGCCCCCACATTTCGTTAAAAGCCCTCCTCAAGAAGGTTAAAGCTATTCCCCGCTGGAAGAAACTGACTGCTGTGACGATGGTATTTCTTCTCCTCTTCCTCTCATTTCCCGCCATCCAGGATTATGCCGGTTCTCTTGTGGAGAATGCAGAGGTGAGTATTCAGGGGATCAGGATCATCAGCAGTGACAATGATAGTCTCAATGTAGAAATTGAAGCCATCATAACCAATCCTGCACCCGTATCCGCACATATTGATGATTCGGACCTCCACATCATATATGAGGGAAAGATAGCGGCAGATTTCACCCTCCCCGCGACCAAGCTCAATTCAGGAGACAATGATGAGACCCTGAAAATGACCATTGAGGAGCATGACCGGTTCGCACTGCAGAGCTTTGCCGATGATCTCCTTTCATCCCGGGTCCATGAAGTCTTGGTAACGGGTATCCTGAAAATCAAAGGCTGGTTCCCCATGGATGTCCAGATAAGCAAGACCATCGAGATGGAGGAGTTCCAGAATCCCGAGGTGGAGATACAAGCGATCTCGATCATCAATTCCACAGAAGAGGGGATTAGGGGTACAGTTGTGGCCGCAGTTCAGAACCCATCCAAGCTGGAAACAACTCTGGACGGCCTGACATTCGATGTGTTCTTAAATGATTCTGCCTTGGCAACGATAAATGGGAACGGATTCCTGAGGCGGGGGGGAAGCGAGGTGAACGTATCTGTGTTCATTCCGGATCATTCGGTTGATGTTGGACAATCCGTCCTGAGTGGAATGATGAATGGGGAGAACCTCTCGTTCTCGATTCGCGGGAACGGATCAAGTGATTCCCTCTTGTCCCGGCTCTCTGCAGGGATCCGGTACGAATATTCCGACAACAGTTCATCGGTTGGGAATTTCAGCGATCTCAATATGGAGGTTCTGGATATAACTATCACGGAAACCAGGGATGAGGGAATATTTGGAGTGGTGAACGCTCTTGTTACGAATCCCTCGATAATCGAGACGACACTTGATGGGCTGGCCTTTGAGCTTTCTATTAATGGTTCGCAGCTTGCGATCCTTTCTGCATCCGGATTCATGGACCAGGGAGAGAGTTTCCTGAGGATGTCCATGTTCGTCCCAGCAGAGGCAAGTGATGCTTACAATCTGCTTGCAACAGAGATCATTAACGGAGAGAACCACACCTTCAATATTCAGGGGATGGATATCAGTGGTCTTCCCCTTTCCCGCCTGTCCACTGAGTTCAGTTATACCTACGTTATGAACACGTCAGGTTCGGTCGATGCCGAGGTCACCTCAATGGATGTTTCTCCCGGTCTGTTCACAACTCATATCGATATCACTGCTTCACTTAACAATCCCACACCCATCCGAATGGATATCTCGCTCTTCGATCTCAGTGCATACTATCAGGGCAACTATCTCAGCGGGATCAATGTCTCGGACCCATGGATCGTCCCGGGAAACCAATCAATAGATCTCGATATGAGTATTTCCACGATCTCTCTCCAGAATCTCGGACTGCTTTTCAAACTCTTATCAGGAAGCGATATCGATATCCTCATCGAGGGGAAACATGTGTTCGATGAAACGAATGTATTGCGGTTCTATCTTACTGCCACGATTTAAATTCCCTGGGGGTGAGGTGGGTGCGGGGAAGGTGACAATTCGAACGTGGGAGGGGAGTAGGATGCAGGGAGTGGGGAGCGGTTATTTTACGGGATCATTTTTAAGCGATTTCTGAAAAAAATTGAAAATTATTAATGGGATAAAAAAACATCTCAAATTCCGGAAATTAAATTCACATTATCCTTTTCCAAATCGATCTCATTATTTACAATATTTATGAATCAGGGCCATAAATGGTACCTCTCAATTGGGGTAAACACTTTCAAGCAATCGTTTTCCAATGAATATTTATATCCCTTTGACTTTATAGTTAAAAACCAAACTTTTTATACTAATTGCATGTTCCAAGTGTATGGCT
>CAZTGJ010000198.1:0-6085 GCA_964613025.1 uncultured Thermoplasmata archaeon
CAAAGGACATCATGATATTAATAATTTTCGAAGTTGATCTGGTCAATAATCGGCCTTTAAATTAACCAGCAATATTCCACGTCCCTTAAAAACTAAGCCGGACACCCCTTTGTTGACCGGCTTTCTTCTACTACATTCAGTTGGATTATCCACCCATCTAACCCCTTTTCAAATAATCTCCGCGTTTCCGCGATCTCCCTCGCTCCGCGCGAGTATTAGGCCAAGCATACAATCCCAACACTAGTTTAATCCGCGATGATCCGCCTTATCGATTGCTACGCAATCAACTGGAACTCGGACAAGTCCTCATTCCTTGACGACACTTCGTGTCATCCAGAACTCGAATAAATTCTCATTCCTTATCGAGTACTTCGTACTCAACCTGCCCTCTCACCTTCGGTGCTCAGGCCTCATCGACCCAGCTGGGCACACACCTCAGCGACAACAAGTTGCCACTCGTTGTCGTCTCGGCATTAAATTGGAAAAATATTTATTAACTATCTCCCAAACCGTATAAATTGAAATCCATGAAAACTCGAAACATTATGCTGATCGGATTCGTAATGATCATCTTCATAGCGGCCGTCCTCTCGCTCCTCCCTGGTGAATCGGCAGGGAAGACCATCATTGTCGATGAGGGGGGGAATGGGGATTACCTCAGCATCAGTGATGCCATTGATGCGGCTGAAGAGGGAGACACGATCAGGATATATGACGGGTTGTATCAGGAATCCGGAATGATAGTGGACAAGGGCATTTTATTGATAGGAAACGGATCAACGACTACAAGCATCGACGGGGGGGGAGTGGGGAGCGTGGTGACCGTTACCGCGGATAATGTGACAATCCGGGGCTTCGGCATCAGAAACAGTGGGAATATCCCGGGAGATTCCGGCATCATGCTTCTCTCGGACGGCAATACAATTCAGGACAATGTGATGTCAGAGAACAGGAACGGGATCTATCCCAAGGAAAGCTCAAATAATATCATATCGAACAATATCTGCGTTAACAATACACTTCACGGCATTACCATGGGGTATTCCGGGTCCATGAATAATACAATAGAAATCAACACGCTCTCGGAGAATGAGGAGAGCGGGGTCTATCTCGGACTCGGTTCCGGAAACATCCTCTCGGGAAATACCATGGAACAGAATGAATGGTTCGGGATTTTCTGCAACTCCTCCTGGGACATCGGTATATTCAATAATTCTCTGTCAGGGAATGAACGATCTGGGTTATGGGTCAAGGATTCGAATATGACCACCATCTCAGGAAACATCATAGAGGAAAATGATGAATATGGGATCCACCTTGAATCTGTAACGGATATTACCATCTCGGGAAACATGCTCAGTCGAAACAATGAGGGGATCCGAATCCAGGGAACGGCAAACGGGAGCGGGATCCATGACAATCAGATCTATGACAATACACACTATGGGATCTTCAGGGAAACGTCATCCGGGGAGGTTCTCTCTGTAGTGAATAACTGGTGGGGGGACAGATCAGGACCGTATCACCCGAGTCTGAACCCCAATGGGAAGGGGAATAATGTATCAGGGCCCGTGGATTTCGTGCCATGGCTCAAGTTCTTTGATACGCCGGGACCGAAGTCGATATGGTACGTCGACGACGATGCTGAGGAGGGGGGGGCCGGTTCCTTTGCATTCCCTCTTGGTTCGATTGCCGATGGGATCATGTATGCAGCGAACGGAAATCGGATCATACTGAGAGAGGGAACATATTATGAAAATATCGTGTTGAACAAGACCCTCGAACTCAGAGGAGACCCGGAAGGTGAGAAGGGAATCGAGGGGGTGATTCTAGATGGAGGGGACGTTGGGGATGTGATCACGGTCACTCCGGAAGGGGAGGGGTCAAAGATCGCCGACATAACCGTCACCCACAGCAATCTCACCATCCCCTCTAGCAGCGGGATCCTGGTGAATGCACCCTGCGTCATCGAGAACGTGAGGATTCTGGAAACAAGAAATGGTATCCTGGTGAAAACAGACCCGATGTATCAGGATATGAGCCAGTACCATGGAAAGCCACTTGTGCAAATCAGAAATTGTATTCTGCTGGACAACAGTTGGGGGGTAAATCTCCACGAAAACTCATCAGCAGTGGTCGAGAACAGCCGCTTCGAGAACAATAATCTGAGCATACATCTTTATTTCAGCAATGGGAATACTGTGATGGATAATGTGCTCACGGGAAATTATCTCGGTATCTGGTCACGGGGATCATCAAACAGCACCATTCGGGACAATTCCTGTTCCTTCAGCCGGCTGAATGGATTTGTATTTTCAAACTCACACAACACTACCATCTCAGGAAATGAACTGTACATGAACAATGTGTCGGGAATTCAAATGGACAACTCATATAACAACAGTCTGCTCTTCAACAACTGCTCTGAGAACATCGGATCGGGAATCATTCTGGATACCAACAGAGATATCATTCTCAAAGGGAACGATCTCTCGAACAATGTTGATTATGGATTTTTTTCTGAATATTCATCGAATATCACCTTCTCGGGGGGTATTGTTTCTTCCAACAATATTGGGATTGGACTGGTGAATGTGACGGATATCATCGTCGAATCCTCGATCTGTAGCACGAACAACAATACGGGCTTACTGGTGAATGGTTCATCAGGGGTCGTTCTGAAGGAGAATTATTTTTCCGACAACAGTATGGGAATAAGGGTGGAGGGGGGAAGTGTGAACACCACCATTCTTAATAATGTGATCGTGGCCAGCAGGGACTTCGGATTGTATGCGGAAAATAATACCGGGATCGTAGTGAATGCCTCAAAGAATTTCTGGGGTGACCTCTTCGGACCGTATCACCCCGTGGCGAATCCCAAAGGGGAAGGAGACCGAGTATCGGATATGGTTTTATTCGATCCCTGGGTCGATGTTGGAGGAAACGTTGTCTATCTTAAAGATGTGACAGAGCAGGTGGGGGGTGAGGATGATGGGTGGCCGGGAGATGAGCGGAGCCTGATGATGGGACTTATTATGATCCTGGCTATGCTTGTTCTCATGCTGGTAACCATAGTGGCCTCCATTTTCGGGATTTCACCAATAGAAAGAGAACTCCATGAGCCACGTCCCCGGGATATCTATCGGGATCTCAGGAGAAGATGATCAAGGATTACTGAGAGGGGTTCACACCTATTCTATCCCCTATCCTTCACAATCAGGAAGCTTTACTATCACGTAGCTTCACCATTACAGCAGATTATAAAGGGATCTGCAATTTTTTACGAGGATGTCAATATCCTCTTTCGTAGCATTATCCACGTGAACTCCCCCTATGACAACAACCCGTGTGCGATATTTTTTTGAGGCTTCTTCTGCCATGGGTATGAGAACATGATGATCATAATGCCCGGTCACATTGAGAATACGTGCTTCCTCCCCCGGCACCTGGAGAACCACTCCCCCGATGTGGGGACTCTCCCCTCCCCCCAGAACGTATACAAGATCCCCATTCAGTTCCTCATGTTTGGTGAACCAGACACGGTGCTTCCCTTTCCCCACGGAGAACTGTTTCCGATGTTTTCCTTCCTCCTCAGAGATCAGATTGAAACCCTCCTCCTGCTCCTTCTCCACACCCCTGAAATCAAAGGTATTGGTCCAGGTTGAGGTTCTGATATTTCACACGTACGTACTTCTTGGGATCAACATCCGCAGGAATGGTCGCATCCATTCCGGTCTTGGTAGTAAGTGTCTTCTTTCCGGAATGGTCCGAGCTGGGATCAAGGGAGGAACCCGGTTTCTGAAGGAGAGTGATCAGGTCCTTGTCCGCCTGGTAGCGGGTTGCAAGTGCCCATTCCACGGCAACGGGATCATAGATGTCCACATCGTCATCCACCACGGTCACATGCTTCATGCTCTTGTGTCCGATAAATGCGGCATCGATAGCCTTCTTACCGTCGTCGGGGTTGTGCTTCTTGATCTGGACGATGCTGTGAAGCCATGATCCGCCCCCCAGAGTGACGTAGACGTTCCTGCAGTCGGCAACCTTGCTCACCTCATCGTAGATGGTAGGTTCCTTGGGCATACCCATGAGGGTCTTATGCTCCATCCTGCCCGGGAGGAGCACCTGATACATGGCATCCTTCCGGTGAGTAATGCAGTCCACCACAAAGATCGGTTCCTGACGTTCGAAGTCACGTGTCTCGGTGAGATCCACGAATGGACCTTCCCTGTCCACGTCCCGGATGAGACGGCCTTCCAGCACAATCTCGGCTTCTGCGGGAACCTCGAGGTCCTTGGTCACGCACTTCACCAGATCCGTCCGATCAAGGGCATTGGCAATGGCCATTTCGTCCACACCGGGCGGTGGTCCCAGAGAGGCGGCAAGCATCACAGGAACGGAATTCCCGATGCATACGGCCATTTCGATCTCCTTCTCAGGATACCTGTCATAGGTGGTCCGGGTCTGCCTTTTGGGAATAAGCCGGGCGGTGGCCCTGTTCTTTCCCACTTCCATGAGACGATGGTAGCAGGCATTCCGTCCGGTCTCTGGATCTTTTATGATGGCTACGGTTGCAGAGGCATATCTTCCGCCGTCACCTGGAAGGTGCATGAGGAAGGGAAGTTTGGACAGGTCCGGATCGTGGTCGACGACCTCCTGACAGGGTGCACTCTCGACCATATTTGGTTCCTTTGGCTCACGAAGCGCCTGTACCAGCATGGGGAGGATCTCCTCCTTTGTGGTCTCGAATGCATCTGCAATGATGTCACGGGAAGCAGTGATACCTCCGAAGATTGGGAAATCGAAACCTTTTACATTCTCGAAGATGGTGGGTTTCTCCCCCAATGAATAGAGCAGATTGGCGAGCTCATATTCCGTGCTCACTTCCTTGCTGATGCGGATGAGTTTTCCTTCGTCCTCGAGTTTCCTGAGGAATTCGCGTAAGTTCATGCTATGTCTCCTGTTAGGTAGATTCAAACATTGTATGGGTCATCAGATGCCGATCATGGTCTTGTGGGCATCGAAACCTGCAGCCTTCATGGCCTCGGCCACACGATCCTGGGTCTCGGCGTCCGGTGTCAATGCAACCATGTAGCCACCCAGTCCGCCTCCGGTCATCTTGGCACCGATGGCACCTTCCTTCCGGGCAATGTCCACGAGCGTGTTCAGATTGGGGTGTGACACCTCGATCTGCAAGAGGAGATCATGATTGAGGTTCATCAGCCGACCGACCTCTTCCAGGTCGTAAGCGTCCAGAGCAGCTCTGGCATTTTGGGAAAGCTCAGTTGCCTGTCTGAAGATCTCAGCATACTTTTCCGGGAACTGCTCCCTGCGCTCCCTCACTCCCGCTACCGCAGCCTTGGTATTTGCCGTGATGCCGGTATTGCCCATGACGATCCTGATGGGTTCCCTCACCTTGAGATGGTCGATAGTGTTGGGTCCTCCCTCGGTGTTCTTCACGAACCAGAGCAGTCCGCCAAATGTGGAGGCGGTGTTGTCGATGCCTGAAGGGGTTCCGGCATAGGCCTTCTCTCCTTCGTAGGCGATCTCGTTTATCCTCTGATCGTCGTACCCAAGATCGAATTCCTCGTTCAGCGCTCTGGCAAGGGAAACGCAGACTGCGGCACTTGCTCCTACCCCTCCGACCGCCTTGAGATCACCGCCCATGTGGATCTTGATGTTGTTTTTTGAGGGGTTGAAATTGGCTGCCTTGAACACCAGGTCGATGGACTCCTTCTGATGGGTGAACTTCTCGGTCTTGTATCCCGGGTTTGCAGGCCTGTCATCCTCCAGTACCCATCCGTCCCCTTTCATTGAACCCTCGTTTCCCGAAGGAGTGAGGTGTACCGGGTCGTCCACGTGTTCCACTGTTGTCAGGGTCCGTGAATCGATTGCTGAAGCGACCGAGGGAATTCCATAGACCACGAAATGTTCGTTGAATAAAATGACCTTTCCGAATCCGCTGCCATGTGCCATTAATGGGCCTCCAGAAGCTTCCTCGAATAATGAGGATATATTAAATTTTGGGATTTTCGTAAGAGTTCAGTGATCTGAAGCCCTCCTACACTGGAAAGTACACATTTCA
>CAZTGJ010000199.1:0-6075 GCA_964613025.1 uncultured Thermoplasmata archaeon
AGTTTGAATTAGACCATCAAACGAAAGAAGTCGTCGCCGAAGGCGACTTTCTTGGCTTATGTTGGGCAATCTTCCTTTCATACATTCCGATCCATATGATCGCTTTGGCTGCCATCCAGGTATTCGACCCAGGACATAGATTCGTTGCCGAACATCAGGCAGGTGATTTCGCATTACTCGTCTCCCACCTTTCGCCCCTGGAAATGGCATTTCGATTCAGCAGGATGTTCATTCTGGGTTCTCCTCTGGACCTGGGATATCTCATCTGCATTCCCATCTGGCTCTTCATTGGATTCCATGGTGTTCGGTACGGTTCAAAGGTTTACATGGACGTGTTCTTCAGGAGGGCTTGATATGGTGAAGAAAGGATACCCCATTGATCCGGACAGGGAAGTCACGTCACGCACCCTTCGGCAGAAACAATACCAACAACAACACCCACAGTCACCACAGCAACAACATAAACGACAAGACCGTCCACAGCACCAATACCCACAGTCATCACAGCAACAACATAAACAACAACACCAGCAACCACAACAATTCCGACAGTCACCACAGCAACCACATAAACGGCAGCACCGGCAACAACAACCACAAAAACAACAACAACAAAAAACCGCAGCTCATTCAGGACCTGTAAAGAAATCCACTCCCAGGTCCTACTCTAATCCCAATCTTCCTCCCCTCCCCCCCCTCCCCTCTGCTCCCCTGAAAAAAGCAAAAGCACGGGGAAGGATCCTCTATCGTGGGAACGCAGGTAACAGATATGCCCCCATTCTCATAGTATTTTTCTTACTCTCGTTCTTTCTCATGAGTTATCACCCCTTCTTCATCAGCCTCCTTGCCATTATCATCATCCTGGGTGTGGTAAATGTTCTTTTCCTTACTGATAAGGGGATTATCGTTTATGAGAAAGGGATATTGATCCCCATCTCCCGGTTCCGCAATATAGCATACACCAGGCAGAATATAAAATACAAACAATTCGTACCTTTTGCGGACATCAAATTCTTTTATCCCTGTTCATTTAAGATATACAATAATATCATTATTCCCAATGGTTTGACCATACAAACGTCCTATTTCGAATATCATCTTCCCCACGAGTTTGCCAGAGTTCTGTCCAAAAAGCTCAAGGTAGCACTGAAGGATGAGTTCGATCGACTTTACAAGGCCGACTACTGCATCTATCGTACTGCCCAGGACTGGGATGTGGTGGATGATCAGTTCGCAAAGTATTCCTCGATGATCTCACAGGCATTTGGTGTATTCATAGGGATCTTCTTGGTGTTGTTCTTCACCGTAGTCAGCGTATCATACATCTCCGGGTATTCGTTCACCTCTATCGATCCTATACTGCAGGCACTCATCATTCTTGATTCAGCTATCATCTCGGCCTATCTGCTCAGGAAGATCCAGCCGGGTCTGTTCAGGAAATTCTATCATGCGGTATTCAGGACATGGCTTGCTCAACAGAAAGGAGAGAAGATACCCGAGAAGGTCAGTGTGTCCTACAGGACCAAGATCAAGGGGAAAATTGCACGTGAAGCCGATGTCCTGGAGGTTTTCGATCTTGACAGGAAGGAACGTTTCACCCATGGATTCTTTCTCAACCTGGTGCTCCTGATCCAGGTAATGCTCATCTTCAGCATTATTCCTCCGGAGGTTTTCTTCGGACATGAGGCCGACCACAGCGGAAGCGATCGGTTCTTCGATTACAAGCCGCTTGTCATTGAGAAGGATATGGATTATAAGGATACCGAAATATTTGCAAATGAGATCGTTACCGGCGATCATTCCGTTACCATGAAGAATGTCACCATTTGGGCGCTTGGAGGACCACTTCTGAACGTGGGTCCGGGTGGGTCAATAACAGCGGAGGACACACGGATCAGTACTCCTGATCTTTCAGAGACCTTCACATCAATTGGTTCCCGCAGTACAAAGCATTTCATTCAGAGAGATGTCATCGTGCCCCAGGGTTCCCGTCTTGAATTCCTCACCGAATATTCCATGGACTATGGATTTGATTTCGGGTATGTGGAGATATCGTCCGACGGGCTGAACTGGACACCTTTGGCGAGTGATTCCACCACCAAGCACAGGAATGAAGATGCGGAAGTGGGTTATGAGCATTCACCGGCCTTCACCGGAACCAGGCAATGGTCCCATGAAACCATTTCACTGGAAGGTTATTCCGGTTCCGTAACCATACGGTTCTATCATGTCACTGACAAGGTGCGAACTCTGGATACGACTTTTTGGAGACTTAGTAACATCCGTCTCAGTTGGGAGGGGGGTATGCAAGAACTCCCCAGGCAGGGATGGGACATTTTCGGATGGTACGTAGGTGAGGTTACACCCGAGCAATATTGGATCACGTTGGAAGGGGATGGTGAGTTCAGGAACTGCAGAATCGAAAGTCCTTTGAATTTTAACCCTTCCCTGAATGTTCTCGGTGTCCTCAATCTGGATTCGACCAACGTGAGATTCACTGATTGTACCATTGATATGATGGCAGCCCCATCAATATTCTCCTACGATTCCACCATTCATTTCCAAAGGGTGAATTATTCCTCGGAGCATGGGGTTCATGCCCAGTCCTCCAATCTTACCATAGTGGATTCAACACTGAACTCATATTATTCTCCGAATCTTTGGAATTCTTTCTATATTCTGGAAAATACCATATTCACCATGAGGAACGATCCAATGGATGTTTCGGACATCGACCTTCACGGTACCAGTGGTGTTATGGTCAACACCGACGTCGAGGTCACAATTCATGCGGTCCTGCCAAATGGTGACAGCGCATCTGGTGTTGCCGTAACGATCGAAGCAATGAATGGTGACACTGAGGTATCAGGAACCACGAACCAGAGCGGATTCTTTTGGTCCCCACTCTTCAGCGGGTATGAATATTACGGCACATCGGCTCCGAGACGGTTGTTCGATGAGCATGTAATTGTGAATGCAGATATGTATCGAATTATCGTTGGCAGCAGGACTTATTATCGATACATCGGGACCACCAGCTCCTTCATACTGGTTACGGGCGAAGCACCTGATCTTACCCCGAATCTTTCCTCGTTCACCATGGATTACAACGAGGAAACTACTTACACCACTCTGGGAATGGAGATTATGAATGTCGGAAATCAGGATGCCGAAGGCTTCTCGGTTTTCTGGAGGTTCGGTGACGATAACGTCACTCAGGAGAACCTCACCATCCCTGCCGGGGGAAGCCTATCCCTGAATGCCACTGGGAATTCAACTTGGTTCCAGACCGTGAAAATAGATTCGAATTTCTCGGTCACGGAATTCGATGAAGAGAACAATTTCGCACAATATTCATTTGACCCGTCCAATCCTTCTTCTTCACAGGTCTATGTAAATGGAAATTATGTTACAGAGAGCATTATCCCAAAGGAATCCCTGGCGATCATGGGGAATCTGGTGGTGAAGGGAGGTACTTTGGACTTCACTTCCCCACAGGGCCAGGACAGGATATTGATCGTGGCGGGATACCTTTATATCGACAATTGTACTGATCTCACTTCCGAATCGACTTCATTCTCCATTAGTAGCAATAAACAAAGTTTCATTACGAACTCGGATCTGCCCTACACCTCAGTTCATTCAGGAGTGAGCTGTTACCTGAAAAAAGCGAGTATTGATTATCTCAAACCTACGAAGTTCTCCACAGTTCTCATCACCGATTCCACAATCGATCAGATGGACGTCAACTCCCGGACCAATTTCATGATCGTACGGGACAGCAACATTGGAACGATAACCGTGGACTCGCTCAACATGCTCATGGTGAATAACATATTCACATCGGATCACTATCAGGACGCAATTATCCTGAAGGCCGGTCATTATTATCTCGAAGATAATGAGATTCACGGATATCGTCAGGGAATCGTTTACCAGGGACAGATACTCATCATGAACGATAACGTGTTCAAGGATTGCGATCTTGCTGTGAAAGTGGACTTTGATGATTCTCTGGATCTGATCAATGACGTCCTCGACCACAACACTATAGATAATTGTGATCGAAAGATCGAATATTATCACTCGATCGAGATATTCATCAACGCACCCTCCGGTCAAAATCTTGCAACCATACTGTCAAACCTCAAATACCTCGGCAAGCTGGAAAGTGATGAATTTTCAGTGATGATCGAAAGCGATACAGGTATCGTCTACGAGGACCATGAGCACAGAGGCCTTTCTATTCAGCCAACCCTCATGCAGTTTTCCATCCTGGGGGATGGAAGTTATGTCTACACGGAATTCAAGCTCAGTGTATACAAGCAGTATTATGGATATCATTATTCCACGTTCTCGGATATCGATGAGGCACTGTATGTGGTGGTGGAGATGAAGGGTGATGCAATCCTTCAGAACATGGTTATGGGATTCACGGATGATGGGATCCAGTTGGGGATATCCGCCACTGCAATGGGCACGAACGTAACCGATCTTGATGTTGGAATATTCAAGGACGGGGAACGGACTGGTACTGTTACCTTCCCATTGGTGCCCGCGGGTATCGTGAGCTATCAGTATTTCACATTATCACTGGAATCAGGAATAACCAATGTCTCCCTCGAGATCGTATCCAGTGATACCTATCCAGGAAACAATGAGATATGGAAACTAATCAACATGATCACCACCGATCAGACAATATCCTTGGATACATCTGGTACCACTAACACTACTGACACCACCGACACATCACTTCTTGTTGGATCAGGTGCCACCCTTGAGGTGAGGGATGGAACACTTGATTTCCATCAGGTCAGGGACAATCAGCATGAGATCGTTATTCTTCCCGGGGGAAAGCTCATCCTCGATAGCGTTGTACTGCAATCGGATCGCCCTTATCTCATCAGGAACTACGGTGACGTGGATATCATTAATTCAGAGATCATCCGTCCTCTCAGCGATCTGACCGTTCATCTCGAGGATGCTCAATTCCTAGGCAACTCGATTGAAGTTCAGGAGAATGGATTGGATCCCTATGAACTCCGGCTGAACAGCGGTCTTATCAATTATGGAACTCTCACGATGGAAGGAAGCAGATTGAAAGAGGGAGGAATATACTCCAATGGGACCCTGCTCATAACGGATTCTACCCTTACCGGTGGTTATTATCCAAGCGATCATCCAGAATATCTCGTTTATCCCCTTGCCCCTTACAATTACCCGGGGATCTTTTCCTGGGGGTCGGTTGAGATTACCAATTCAAATATTTCCCATTACATGAAACCAGTATTCTTCTATGATTCGACATTTTCTATCAGTGATTCAGAGGTAAAATACTCAAGCGCGATCCTGAAGAATCTTACCGAAGGGAAGAACTGGGCGTCCTATTATGGTGGAATGTTCATCCTCCGCTCCAATGGATCCATTACCAATTCCGCTTTCAATGGTACGAGTCTGGATGTAAGGAATTCTACAGTTGATATCAAGCAAAATGTGTTTAGAATCGATGATCCGGTGTTTAATAAAAGATTTTCTTTGATTTTCAGAAATTCCCAGGGATCATTTTCGGATAATGAGGTTCTCTATACTGTGGAGGAATATGGAGTGCATACTCTATTTTCGATTTTCATCCTGAAGAATTGCACCGGAATGACGATTCGTGATAATGTGTTCACAGGCATTGAAGGAATTATCGGGATCGAGAATTATTACACCTCTCCTGAAATTCACAGCAACATATTCAGGAATCTTTCCTATGGCATCGTTTCATTTGAGACAATCACGGATCATACCACGAACCAGTTCTTTGATATATATCAAAAAGAATATTCCCAGAGATATCGTCTGATATTTGATGTCGAAGACGGATCGGGACATACTGTGGAAGATTTCGTCGCTCGTATGATCCTGCCCGATGGAAAGAGAATGAGCATTCTTATTTACCCGGATTCACTGTACCACAATGATTACCTCGTTGATAAGAGGATCAACGGTGACCCCTCTCGGGTACTTACCTGGTTGGAGGGATATTATTATATAAACGGGAGCAGGACAGATAACGATCCTTATATC
>CAZTGJ010000200.1:0-4783 GCA_964613025.1 uncultured Thermoplasmata archaeon
AGGCTCGTGCTTCAATGGGGCCACGTCTTTTCAGACATGGAAATTTATTCCTGAATCCGAAGTTGGCAGCCAGGTTTGTATCGCTTCAATGGGGCCACGTCTTTTCAGACATGGAAATGGCGGCTCATACAATCCGCTCAGGGAACGGCTCATTTGATGGGTTTTCGAGCACCCTGGATTTCCATGGGGGATCGGATCCCGATGCATGCTTGTCACACTTGTATTTGCCTGTTCTGGCGCGGGTTCGAGAGGGTCCCGGGGATTCCGACACCACCTGGCCTCTCGAAATTCGTTCAGACGATGATCGCCTTTCGTTCCTGTTTTGGCGGGTGGCGTCCGAGGAATTCGATATTGCTCTCAATCCGCCCGTCCTGGGGTCCCAGATTGATGATCATCACCCTGTCCTCATCATGTTTTATAATCCTGTCGAGGACCTCGATGAGTTCGGCGTGGCCCATGGGGTAGAGGGTGCAGAGGAACACGGAATAGTGGGTGGCGGCACCGTATCCCAGCATGGTCTTGTAGACCTTTGCCAGACGTTTCGCATTGGAGATATCGTAGCTCACAAGGTAGCAGTTCGGGTATGTCGCCATGTGATCACCTGGTGAGGAACGGGGGGTAGCCCGGAAGCTCTTTGCTCAGAACCCTGCTCAGAAGTCGTGCCTGAACATTCAGGATACGACGGTAGCTCATGGTGTAGTTGAATACCGGGTGGCGGATCTCATCAGTCATTCTCCTCTCGAAAGCTCCGAGAACCTTTTTCCGCCCATCCGGTGTGATGGTCACTCCCGCGCCGGTTATGATAAAATCGTTCTTCCGGAGTTCCTTTGTATTGAACAGGGTGATCGCCACGGAATCCGCGACGATGGGACGGAACTCCTCCATGAGATCCAGCGCGAGAGCGGGTCGCCCGTAGCGTGGTTTGTGGTAGAATCCGAGATATGGGTCGAACCCCACCGAAAGGATGGTCACGAATAGCTCCTTCACCAGAACGGCGTAGAGGTACGACAGTACAGCGTTCACCGGGTCCATGGGTGGTCTTCTGTTTCTGTTCTCGAATTGAAACCCGGATGTCCCGGACTTCAGAAGATTGTTGAATCGTGAGAAATATATCCGGGCGGCGGCTCCCTCGGTCCCGAGCAGGCTCTGTTCGGATTTTGTTGCCAGAGCATCATCCGCCAGATGTGAGAGTCTGCCGAGAACAGTGGCGGGAACATCAGTATCGTTTCGCCTGAGCAGTGTTCTGCAATTTCTGATCTTTCCATGGACGAACTGTCTGGCAAGGTCAAGAGACTCATCACCCTTCGAGGCCAGTTCGTATTGCTGGATTCGTAACTCGACATTCTTGTGATTGTGTCCGTTTGCCATCCCGTAGAACCATCCTCCATGGGAGAAGAAACAGACAGGAATTCCCTTCTGAAGAAGCTCTCCGAGCACAGGTGTTGTTATGCTCACCCCACCGTACAGATTCAGTTGAGATACCTCGCGCACCCTCACTGAGGCCGCCTTCTCTTTGTAGTGCGATATGGTGAGCTCGTCCCCTTTCTTCCTCACCTGATGACCCTGCCCAACCACATAGACCGGCATTCCCCTGCCCACCGGAGTCATGATCTTTCTCGGGGGCTTCTGATCCGGAATGTCTCCACGGAGAAGATGTATCTCATCCGGCAGACAGATTCCCACCAGGGAACATCTGGGACATTTCGGGCTGTCCACCAGGGGCAGGGGCATGGGACCCTTTTCCGCCATCTCCTTCATGGCTTTGATGGAACGAAGCGTCAATTCCACGAGTTCCTGATCCATCGGGACGAGCACTCGCTTTTTCGAGGCGGCATAGTAGATGATGCCGGTATCGCACGTGTATCCGTTCTCTCTCAGGACCAGTGCCTGGGCACAGAGCTGGACCCTGTCAGCGTCCCACACCCCCCCTTCGATATCTGGGGCGCGTCCCTTCTTGTAATCCACCGGGACAACCACTGTGCCTTTCTTCTCGATAAGATCCATCCGGCAGGTAACGCCCACCACTGGCCCGGATAGCTGAACGGAGCGTATGGTTTCAGGGGAATTATCTTCGTGCTCAGGAGTCATCTCTTTGTCTGGCACGTCCACCCGTCGATGAACATGGCGCCCTATCACGGTATCCACACTTTCCTCGAACTCTCCCTGCACCCATTCGATATAGCAGAGACGAGGGCAGTACACAAATTCATTCAGCATCCGCGCCGGTATCAGTTCTCCTGATCCGATCTCATTTTCTTTGGTATTCATTTCTATTCCTCCCTGTTCGCGATCGCGGCCGACGAACAATTCACCACACATGGATCACCTGTCTCGCCAGCACCACCTTCCGTCTGTTTCGAATGGTCCCTGACCGGAACGAGTGCGTATCACAGAATGTTATCCCTCACCACCATCCAACAACTGAATGGTGTTGGACAATTTCATGGAATGATGTCGTGATGATCGTTATTGCATTTATACTATTCTATAATCCGCGTCCAATGGTCAATTAACAATATCAGTGAAAGAGCATACTCCGAAAAGAGAATATGGATTCCTATGAAAACTCCGCAACGCCCTGCTGTTACGTTATCTGAATTTCGGCCATTCAATCTCATGGTCTGAGCACCACCACCACCAATCCCCTCCGCCCGTTCAACCTCACCACTAATTCGTATCAGCGTAGAGTCACCGTGGACTGCACGTTTTTTGGTACCTACCCTAACTTGAAATATGAGGTCAGCGTTTCTAAATGCGTAGGACCCCAAAGAAGAGCACGGGGAGCCGATTGTGAATACTTCATTAATTATTCTACCGTTAAAATCCTCGCTAAATCAGTGAAATCCGTGTCTCCGTCGTCGTCCATTCAACCAACCATCCATTCACCAAAGGGGGGCGGGGGGAAGGGGGGGGTGGGGAAGCAGCAAGAACTAGACCAGTTGGCACATTCATCAGAATTGACATTTATGGACTAGATGTAACCCTCATCGTTTGCACAGTCTTTTGGATTATGGTTTTTATGAAATCCCCGTATTTGGGACTCATTATTTCCGCTACCTCGGTTAATGCTTTCGTCGGGAACCATTTAGAGTATTCTATCAATTGCGTAAATGAAACGATTGGTAATGCTTTTTCTCTGTCTTTGATATCCATTTCCTCAACGTTCACTTCGACTATTTTTTCCACACGGGTCGTGATATTTGCAGGCAATTTGTTGATAAGATCAGAGCGTACAAAAATCAATGAGTCGCCATCCATCTTTTCAATCCAACCCCTTGATATCACTTCTTCAAGCCCATTCTTTGAAAGGATGATCAGAAAATCAGGCACAATGATGCCTGTATATTCAATCGGCTCCAGACTGATGATTGTTTCCGATATTGAATAACCGGATTGCTTGGTTATTGGATTTGTATTTCTCTGTGTAGAATAAAGACCGGAAATAATTGCACTCGCTCCGAATATTGTACATGCCGTTTGAATACTCTGTCCCGCACTGCCTACAATAATAATTCGGACTTTTTCGGTTAATTTCGAATCGTACTTTGGTATAAGGCTTCTTTTCCTTCTATCCATTTCTGCTTCAGTCAATGTGGGGCTTTGAGAATGTTTTTTCCAATAGATATATGAATATTCTTCCCTGATATCACTATGTATCAGTCCTGTTGTATAATGTAATTTTTTTGAGTATTCACTGAACGTAACGTCATCGGTAATGTCATTACTTTCTCCAAATCCAGCCGGACATAATTCAAGTATATCTAATAACGAAAATCCTTTGTGGATTAATGCGCTGTACATGAGGTCAGCGAATTTCTCAAAATCCTTATCTGTATTTATTATCCTCCCAACCCAACTGGCATCTCCTGCAAGGGCAAGGGTACATATGTCCAGAGGTGATTCGATGTTCCCTTCAAATGAAGTTTTGGTGATTCCTCCGGTTGCTGTTGTAACGGATTGTTGGCAGCCGGTCATTCCATAATTGAAGTTATTGCAAACAAGCAATGTAATACCAACATTTCTCCGTGCTGCATTTACGATATGTGTACCCCCAATACTACAACCACCATCGCCAATCAGTACGATAACATGCAACTCCGGTTTCGCTAATTTTAATCCCGTGGCATACGTAATCGAACGTCCGTGCAGACCGTGGAAGGCATTAGTATTGAAATGTCTATCGATAAGACCGATACATCCGATATCAGTTACAACTACAATATTGGTATTATCCCACTGCGTTCTTTTTAATGCGACATTCAGTGCCGTTCTAACGTTCCAATGCCCACAGCCCCTGCACCAATAGAGATCATCACTTTTCTTAATGTAATTCATTTTTCCGGATGCCATCTTACAGACCACCTCTGATTATTATTTCGTCCGGGGATATCAAGGTAGTATCCATCTTATTGATTGGAATAATTTCTATCCCATTATCAATAGCTTTGCAGATTCGTTCGATTTCCAACACATACTGGCCCAGATTCATCTCGGGTACAATAACTCTTTTACAGCCTTCGACAGCCTTTGCAATAGCATCTTCGGGAACCGGCCAGAGAGAATATATTATAAGGTGTGATATTTTCTCACCTCTGGTCCTGAGCATAGAAACAGCTTCTCTGGCACTTCTGGCTGTGATCCCGTAACTAATGATGAGATTATCAGTATTTTCTTTTTCCTCTCCTTCCTCTTCTCCTTCTTCTTCTTCTTCCTTTATTTCCTCTTCTCCTTCTTCTTCTTCCTTTATTTCCTCTTCTCCTTCTTCTTCTTCCTTTATTTCCTC
>CAZTGJ010000200.1:4883-6069 GCA_964613025.1 uncultured Thermoplasmata archaeon
TTCTCCTTCCTCTTCTTCTTCCTTTTCTTCCTCCTCTTCTTTGTCCATGTGCACAAATTCCAGTATGGATTTATTACCTTCGATTTTCTGATAGAAATGGTGCATCATTTCTCCGATTTCATCAGGGTCTTTCGTGATGTTTCCTTCTTTGTCGTGCATTGATGTGGTGTATCTCACTATGTGTTCGCCTCCGAAATCCATCATTAATGGGATTTCTTCAGGTCGATCAAATTTGTATGGGATAAATGCATGTTCTGAACCGGTTAATTTATTTCTATTTTTGATCTCTGGTTTCTTTGACTTGTTCAATTCAACTCTTTCGCGTAGTAACCCCAATTCCTTATTCGTCACGAGGAAGACAGGGATACGCAATTCTTCGGATATGTTGAAAGCATGAATCGTAAATGTATAGCACTCTTCAACAGTGGTTGGGCACAGCGCCACAATGGGTAATCCTCCCGAAGTTCCCCACCTGATGAATTGTATGTCCCCGGAAGCACCCATCGTTGCAGATCCCGTTGCCGGACCCTGTCGCTGCACATCCACAATCACAAGAGGGGTTTCGCCCATTATCGCGAGACCTACATTTTCACTAATCAGAGAGATCCCGGGACCGCTAGTTGCGGTCATCGATTTGAGTCCTGCCATACTGGCTCCAATGCAAAATCCAATGGATGCAATCTCATCTTCCGCCTGAATCGCAATGCCCTGGCGTTTTGGTAGCTCACGAATCATTCCATGCAAAATTGATGATGCTGGAGTAATGGGATACCCTGCAAAAAATTTGCACCCGGCATCAATGGCTCCACGCACAATAGCATCATTACCCTCTATGTATTCTATCATTTGCGCATCCCCGTTAATTGACGTCAATCAATATTTTTTATGAGCTGATTAATTCGTTCTTGCTTTCGAATAGTAAATCGGATGTATCAATTGGATCCTTCTCCAGGGAAGGTTTCTCCGGGTCCTAATATGTCGGAATCTTATCCGATACTATTCTTATTTAAAATTACCTTTCTTCAGCAGAGATTATCTCTTTTGGATTCGTTTTTTATTATGTCCTCCCCCCCCACTGCCCCAATGTAATGTATTGATTGATTGATTGATTGATTGATTGATTAATTAATTGATTGATTAATTGATTGATCTTGGTTTTCCAACATGGGACCTAGCTGGGATATCC
>CAZTGJ010000201.1:0-6051 GCA_964613025.1 uncultured Thermoplasmata archaeon
TGTGGCCAAGGGACCAATAAAATGCCTTATTCAAGCCTCAATGGCGGTAATACCGTAAGAGCCAGTCCTCACTATCAGAATTTTCGAGGAGGTCGTTGAGAAATTGCTCATCTTCCAGGGCTTGCTTCACGATGCTGGATAGTTTTGGATTTTCAAGCACCTTGAGTTCAGAGATCATTTCGCTGTCAAGCATTTTCATCACTGGGTTTCGGGCGATGAATGAGATATTTATCGTTTTGCCCGCTTTGTGGAAAGGGAAATCAACCCTTATCCGATGTTCACTTTGTTCGTCTCTGCACCCCCCGCCCCCCCTCTTCTCCAGTTATTTGTTCGTGTAGTACGTCCTTAAATCCACTCCCTTTCTCCTTGCATAATCTATATACAGTTTGATCGAGGCATCCACATTATATCTCGGAAAATAATTGCCAATAAAAAAGATGAGCGCTGCGTTAAGAACCCAACTGAGATGAGAAACAAGGTCCATAGATCGAGTGAGAATGATATCGGCTAGAGGCAGCATAAACACCAGGATGGCGATGATTGTACTCCAAGAGAAATATCGATTTTCGTTCAAAGGTTCAGAAATACGCTTTGCAACCAACGGTAGTGGGGGACCGTCAGAAATGATTATTTGCAATGTCCCATTCATCATAACGGAGGGGGGAGGATGATACACTGGTTCTTCGTTCCCTTTATTTCGATGATATTCCTGGAACATGAAGGCAATATTGTCCAGAGTTTTCATGTCCTTTACTGGAAGTCTCTGAAGATCATCTGAATTTGTGACAAGGTAATAGCTCCTATTCCTCCTCTCTTTGAAAAGGACGATGGCATAGACATGTTCCCACCGATACGATCGTTCGGGAGAAGCGTTAGGATGGTGCTGATATCTGTTCGTGATGAGGATGCCTCATCGTAGAGATGAACGGGATTGAATGATGAATGGTCAACAGTTTTGCGAGATAGTAGAGAATCTACAGGAGGAGTGGGGGAGTATTCATGGGGGAGGTGGGGTTCTTCAGGTGGAATGGAGGAGCCTTCCGAAAGGATGGGAGAGCCCTTCTGAGGGACGATGAAGTCCTCCGGGGATGATTGCCTTTCTCCAGGGTCAGAGTCCGTTGTGAGAAATATTCCGGGTTCGGATTTCCTCCGCATGGTTAGTGGATTCACCTAGTTGGATTAAAAGATTTGTGTTGAACTCTTAATAGTGTGAGGGAAGAGAGCAACGCGGGTGGGGAAAGGCGATGCATACTTGCATTCGGCTGGGGCGGGGGAGGGGGGGGGAAGGTAATGAGTGCGAAAGAGGAGTGGGGATATGAGGTGTGGGAGAAATAAGGAGTGGGTAGGGAAAGAGGAGTGAGGATACGAGGTGTGGGAGAAATAAGGAGTGGGTAGGGAAAGAGGAGTGGGGATATGAGAAATGGGAGAGAGAATGCATACTTGGTTTAGGAAAATCGTTCAAATGAATGTAAATACACCATATATCATTGAAATGAAATTACATGAATTACATGCTAAGACAAAAAATTGCATAAACTACATCTGAAAATTGAAAAATATTTCCAATAATGATAAATGTGGAAGAAAAATATATGCAGCAATGGGAGAAAGGTATTTATGGTATTACCATTTGTCATACCATTGGTGAAACAAATGCCAACGCGGAAGGTTGCAGTTTCAATTGACAGTGCTCTACTGGATGAGATTGATCAGTTGGTCTCAAACCATGAATTCCCGAACAGGAGCAAGGCCATTCAGGAAGCCCTCAGGGAGAAGCTTGAGCGACTGAAGCACGTCAGGCTGGCCCGGGAATCCGCCAAGTTGAGCATCGCAGAGGAACAGGCAATCGCTGAGGAAGGGATGGGGGACGCATGGCCGGAATATTGAGAGGAGACATTCTCTATGCGAATCTGAATCCGGTACGTGGGCATGAACAATCCGGTCATCGACCCGTCCTTGTGATAAGTCACGATGTCCTGAACCGCAACTCCGGAACAGTGATCGTTCTCGCCCTGACAAGCAAAGAGCCCATCACTGGGTTTCCTCTAACCCACCTCCTGCCGGATGATATCGGTCTCCCAAAGAAGAGTTGGGTGAAGATCAACCAGATCAGAACGATCTCAGTAACGAGGCTTGGCAAGAAGCTTGCACACCTCGAATCAGATCATCTCATCCCTATCATTTCAGGTTTGAACGAATTGATCTCCTGAATCCTTGAGCCTCGCCAGTGTGAACTTTATTACTCACATCCGGATAATGATGCAATACCAAACACTCCATAGGGTCGGAGGAAAATCCCATGCGTAGCAATGACGATCTGAAAAACGAACTCAGGCGAATCGACGGCAGAGGCTACAAAGCGTACAAGGATATCAGGGGAAGCTATGATTTCAGAGATTACACCCTGATCATCGATTACGTACAGGGGGACCCTTTCGCCTCCCCAAGCAGGGTACGGGTACAGGTGCCGCAGGGCAGGGCCGGTTTTCCGGAGGATACCTATCATACAAAGAGCCGGGAGATCGGGGTCCGGGATTTTCTGAGCCGGGAATTCAATGCGGGATGCAGAAGGTTCGTCAGCGGGAGGCGGGGGATCGGTAAGAGCGGTATCATCGCCATCGACAGGCCTGGACAGGAAGTCCTCGAAAGAACATCGTTATTCATAAACAAGGATTATGTGGAAGCACGGTTCATCATGGGCCTCCCAGCGTTCGGCCGCAGGATCGCTGGTCGTCATGCAGAAGATATGTTCTTTCAGGAACTTCCGAAGATAATCGATTCCTCTCTCCAGTTCATCAATCTCGATGCCAGGAAGTTGTACGAGCATATAGAAACGATCGAGGATGCGGATTACCTGAGGAATAAACTGGATGAGTTGGGTTTGGTTGGATTCGTGGCGGATTGGTCAATTCTCCCACGGGTGAGCGGTATCGATCCACGGCCATTGAAAGGCGATAACGTGGTCTCATTCCAGTCACCCGAATCCATGAGGGTGGAGGTGACGCTTCCCAATAGGGGGGAGATCAGTGGGATGGGGATCAAGAAAGGAGTAACTCTCATCGTTGGTGGGGGATACCATGGAAAATCGACACTTCTGTCAGCACTTGAGCTCGGCGTTTACAGCCATATCTCCGGGGATGGAAGGGAACTGGTTGTCACCGATCCGAGCACCGTGAAGATCAGGGCCGAGGACGGGCGAAGGATCGAAAAAGTTGACATATCGCCCTTCATCACCAATCTGCCATTTGGACAGGACACCCGGGAATTCTCCTCGGAGGATGCCAGCGGCAGTACCTCACAAGCAGCGAATATCATTGAAGCTGTGGAGGTGGGGACCAGGGTACTGCTCATCGATGAGGATACGTCTGCCACCAACTTCATGATCCGCGATCACAGAATGCAGGAGCTGGTCTCAAAGGAGAGGGAACCGATCACTCCGTTTTTGGACAAGGTACGGCAGTTGTACCTGGAGAAAGGGATCTCAACGATCCTGGTTATCGGAGGTTCGGGGGATTATTTCGATGTTGCGGACCATGTAATCTGCATGGTTGAATATATACCAAAGGATGTTACTGAAAGAGCCAGGGAGATCGCCGAGAAGTATAAAGCGGAACGGAAAAAGGAAGGGGGGGATGGATTCGGGGACATCAGGAGAAGGATACCCCTGGCCCAGAGCTTTGACCCAAGCAAAGGAAGAAGGGATGTGAAGATCTCCTCCAAGGGGTTGCAGACCATTGTTTTCGGAACCCATACCATTGATCTCGGAGGAATAGAACAGCTAGTGGATGTGAGTCAGACACGGGCAATCGGGGACGCGATCCAGTATGCGACCTCCTCAATGAATGGGGAAAGAACACTGAAGGAGATCATTGAAAAAACCATTTCCGATATCGATGAAAGAGGACTCGATACCCTCAGTGAGAGACCGGTAGGTGATTATGCACGGTTCCGGACACATGAACTGGCGGCGGCGATCAACCGGTTGAGAACATTGGGTGTCCGGCAGGACCAGGATGCATAAGGTGATCTTGTGAGCAAACACGTGATCGGTTTTTTCATTAATCCAATCGCAGGGATGGGGGGGAGGGTTGGACTGAAAGGTACCGATGGAATGGTTGCAATGGCACGGGAGCTGGGGGCTAAGGAGATCGCACCCAGAAAGGGAAAAGAAGCTCTTGAGAATCTATTACGGTCGTTAAGCACAGAAAAGGACATGGAACTTGAAATACTAACCGCAGGGAATCCAATGGGAGAGGATGTGGTCAGAGATCTTCTGAATGGCAAGGTGACCATGAAAATTATTCATGAGCCTGATCCTGACACCAGTTCAGAAGACACGGTGACATTTTGCAATGCTGCACGGGATTTGAATGCCGAGTTTGTACTGTTCACCGGAGGGGATGGAACAGCCAGGGATGTGTTGGCTGGTGTGGGTGAGGATATTCCCATACTTGGAGTTCCCTCCGGTGTGAAGATGCATTCCGGTGTGTTTACTGTCAGACCCGAGGATGCCGGGAGTGTGGTTGTGAACTTTCTCAAAGGTGAAGCTGCTACGGAGACCAGGGAGGTGATGGATCTTGATGAAGATGCATACCGCTCGGGGGAGATAAGAACGAAGCTATTCGGGTATGCGAAGGTACCGACGTCTACAATGGTGCAGGGATGCAAGAATATCGTATCTGCAGGTGATGAGGAGTTCGATAGAAGGAACATTGCCGAAGGAGTGATGGATTTCATGGATGGTCATCCGGGAATCTACATCATGGGTGCAGGATCAACTCTCATGGATATCGGGATCCATCTCGGAGAATGGGCTGCAGAGAATATTTTAAAGGGAGGGAGAGGTGTAGGCAGTGATGATGACTTGTGGAAGGATTCCCGGACCGGATTGGATCTTACTCCGCTGGGATTCGATGTTCTGAAGGTTATTCCGCTGGTGGAGAAGGAGCAGGAGATAAAGGGGGGGAGGGGGAAATCAGGGGTATCCATATCGATTGTGTATAAAGATGCCAATGAAGCGAAGATCATCGAAGCTTTGGAGCAGGTGGGAAGAAGTGATCGTTATCTGGTGATCACTCCCATTGGAGCACAGGGATTTGTTCTGGGTAGGGGAACTCAGGTAATATCTGAACTGGTTCTTGACCTATTACCGAGAGAGAATATCCTGGTGGTTGCGACGCCGGGAAAACTGGCGATAACTCCAACCCTGAGGGTGGATGTTGGAAGATGTAATGGTCCCTTGAAGGGGTTCATCAAAGTGATGACCGGGTATCGCAGGTTCATGCAGAAAAAGATCGAATGAAACGATGCACGAAGAAAAAATTATTGTGGGGGGAAGTGGGTGATGGAGAACGGAACGGCAGAACGGGGATTTAATCATCAACCCGGGTTCCCATAGTTCATATCGGTTCAGTCGGTTCAATCGTCGCCGAATTCCTTCTTCTCAAGCTCCTCAAGGACATCGAAGGGTGGGTGGACCGGATCTAGATTCTTTAGAAGTTCTTCAGCCCTCTTCTTGCTGAGATTGAGGGTTCTGAGCAAATAATAGATTGCGATGGTTGAGACCTTGTCCTGAACTTCTTTGTCCAGACCCTCTAACAAGCGCTTCGTGTTGTAGAAGAACTCGATGGCAAACTCGGAATAGTACAGATAGGCATTATCCGGATCGATCTTTGCTGCATCGCGATAACAGGCTTCGGCTTTTCTGAACAATCCGTTGTCAAGGCAGAATCCGCCGTATCTCACGTAATATAGGGGTTTATGGGGATCCAGTTCAATGGACATCTCGTACATTTTGCTGATATCCTGGATCGTGAGTTTCGGAATGCCCACCGATGCCTCTGCTTTGTTGAAATATCCTCGTGGGTCATCGGGAATGAGTTTGATGGCCTTGTTGAACTTGGATATTGCACCTTTAAAATCGAGATTATTCAGGAGCTGCTCCCCCTGGGCAATGACCTTATCACATTGGGCTAACGTTTTTTCATCGGTCGTGTCTGCCATCCGCATACCTCACAGGGGAATAAATGTTTTGCTTAATAATAGTTATTG
>CAZTGJ010000202.1:0-6020 GCA_964613025.1 uncultured Thermoplasmata archaeon
ATTGGTAACTGGGGATAATGAATATTAACATTTATCAGGGGTGCGAAACATGAACCTTAACTCTACCTCCTCCCCCCCCACCAGCCGTTCCGCCCAAATTATAAATACCACCAAGCTCTTACAACGCGGATTCCGGAGCTCCTCGAATGATCCGCCGCGTACACAAGAAATACAGCATGGATGAGATGCTCGATCTCATGGACCCCCTCCTGCAGGAATGGTTCAGAGGGAAGTATGAACGTCTCACCCCTCCCCAGGCATACACCGTTCCCCTGATCCACCGCGGCAAGAATGTCCTGGTCTCCTCTCCCACCGGCAGCGGCAAGACCGTCACCGCTTTTCTGTCCATCATTAACGAGCTCTACCTCCTCCAGAAGGCAGGAAAACTTGAGGATCGGATATACTGTGTCTACATCTCACCCCTCAAGGCTCTGGCCAATGACATCAACAAGAACCTCAATACCCCCTTACAGGAACTGGAGGAACTAGCAACCAGTCTTGGAATCGAACCTCCCAGGATCAAGGTAGCTGTCAGATCCGGAGATACCACCACATCCGAACGTGCAAAGATGGCACGGAAGCCGCCCCACATCTTCATCACCACTCCGGAATCCCTTGGCCTGATCCTCTCCACCACACGCTTCAGTGAGAAGTTCCAGGGTGTCCGGTACATCATCGTGGACGAGATCCACGAACTCACCAACTCGAAGCGGGGGGTCATGCTCTCGCTCTCGCTGGAGCGTCTCGAATCCCTCATCAGACGAAGTGCTGATGAAAAAGAAGGAAAGAAGATCCCCGTACCGATCCGGATCGGACTCAGCGCCACCCAGGCACCTATCAAGGAGATCGCACGGTTCCTGGTGGGGTATATCGAAGGATTGCAGCCAGAGAGCTCGGCACCATCGATTCCAGAGCTCCCGGAACAGGATCATCTCCTGCGTCCTATCAATATCGTGGAGGTCACCGAGCGGAAACCTCTGGACCTCAAGGTGCTCTGCCCGGTGGAGGATATGAACCTCCTCCCCTTCGAAGTGGTGAACGCACGGATGTACGACCAGCTTGCCGAACTTGTCCGGGATCATACCACAACCCTGGTGTTCACCAATACCAGGAGTGCTACCGAGGCGGTGGTGTACAAACTCAAGGAAAAGGGGATCAGGGATATTGCTGCCCACCACGGCTCCCTTTCCCGGGACACACGGCTTGAGGTCGAGGAGCGGCTCAAGAACGGGGAGCTCAGGGTGGTAGTGAGTTCCACCTCACTGGAGCTTGGTATCGATATCGGGTCCATCGATCTTGTGGTCCAGCTAAACTCGCCCAAGACCGTTGCAAAGGGGATTCAGAGGATCGGGAGGGCAGGTCATGGGGTCTACGATATCTCCAAGGGGAGGATCGTGGTCTTCGATCGGGACGACCTCATCGAATCGGCTGTGCTCACCAAATATGCCTATGACGGGTTCATCGACAGGATCCATATTCTGCATAATTCCCTGGATGTGCTTGCACAGACCCTGGTGGGGGTCTCTTTGGAACAGAAGTGGGAGATCAACAGAGCCTACTCCCTGGTAACCCGGTCCTATCCTTTCCGCACACTGAGCTATGATGAATTTCTGGATGTTCTTCACTACGTGGGAGGAGGTACTGCGCGGGACTACACCTACAGCAAGGTCTGGCTGGATGATCAGGGGGGAACCTTCGGTATCAAGCGCGGTTCCCGAATGATCTATAACATGAACATCGGGACCATTCCCCAGGAATCCTCATTCAAGGTCATGCTTCAGCAGCGGGGGCTCCACCTGGGAAGTCTCTCCGAGAAGTTCGTGGAAAAGCTTGATCCGGGTGACATCTTCGTTCTCGGCGGAAAGACGTATGAGTTCATAGAATCCGAGGGGACGCGGGTGGTGGTGAAGAACGCCCACGGCAGGAAGCCAACGGTTCCCTCCTGGGCAGGGGAGATGCTTCCGAGATCCTACGATCTTTCCCTGGGGGTCGGGAAGTTCAGGGGACTGGTTGCTTCGAAGATCCAGAAGGGCATTGATAATCGGAAGATCGAGGATTTTCTCATGAAGGATTACCTCCTCGACCGGGGTTCTGCCCGGACCATCGTGAATTATTTGTCGGAACAGCTTTCAATTATCCCCGAGATACCATCAGACCAGAAACTGCTGATAGAGGGATTCATCGATGAGCGGGGGAGAAGGAACCTCATCTACCACTTTCCCTTCGGCAGACGGGTGAACGATGCCCTTTCCCGGGCCTTCGCCAGGATCATCTCCAACAGACTCTCCACAAATGTCAAGATCTCCCTCACCGACGACAATTTCATGCTCACCTTTTCTCACCGGATGCCGGTCCAGGGGGGTGCGGAGCTGGTGAAATCCGATGAATTGGAGAAAGTTCTCAGGAAATCCGTCCGGTACACCGAACTCTTCAAGCAGCGATTCCGGCATTGTGCAAACCGCGGTTTCATGATCCTCAAGAACTATCTCGGCCGGGAGATCCCCATGGGGAAGCAGCAGTTCAGGTCAGTTCGTATCCTGGAAGCGATCCACGGCATGGAGAACCATCCCATCCTCAGGGAAACCTACAACGAGATCCTTCATGATGTCATGGATATTGACAGCGCACGAGAGGTGCTGGACGGGATCGAGTCAGGAAAGATCAAGCTGGTGTACGAGGATTATCACGAGATACCCTCCCCCCTTGCCCATAATATCGTGCTCATGGGAATATCCGATATCGTGCTCATGGAGGATAGGTCCGCTCTTCTGAGAGAGCTTCACAAGAAGGTCCTCTCCACCGCCTTTTCCGAGGAGGAGTTCAAATACCGGCTCTCCATGGTGGAGGAATATTTCAAGGAAAAACGACCCTTTGTGGAGGGGAGGAAGGATCTGATCGAGGTCATCAGCCGTCTGCAGCCCCTGAATCTCTTTGTGGAACGGGGACGGAACATCTATGAATATTCCGACGTGGAACGGGAAACGCTGCAGAAATGGTGTAGGGAGCTTGTGGAGCAGGGGGTGGTGGAATCCGTGTACAAAGATGGAGAACTGTGGGCGCTAACCAAAGATGCCCTAGACTTCAAAGCCCTCTATTCGGTACGGCTTCCCATGGATAAGGAGGAAAAGGAATTCCTGAAGGAGATCCCAGCCAAGGTAACAGAGTCCAATACCAAGGAGCTGATCAGGCTTTCCACCAGGCTCAACAAAAGGAAGGATACTCTGCGGAAGTTCCAGCGAGCCCATCTTATTACCAGCCGTTTCGTTCGATCCAATGACGAATGGGTCCAGGTCTATGTGAAAGCCAGGAAACGCAGGAAGAGGGCGGAGTACGAATCCGCTCTCGATCGTGCAGTCACCCGGCATCTCTTTCTCTTTGCACCGGGAAATCTCGAGGAACTCTCATACTATCTTTCCCTTGGGGAGGGAATCATCAAACAGGCGCTTGATGAGCTGGTGGATGCAGGGACCATCATACCCGAATCATTTGTCATAGGAAAACTCACCCCCCAGTTCATGCTGGCAGAGGATGTCAAAGCTATGGATATTCTCGCCTCGGGGAAGTATCGGGTCTTCGACGAGGAAACCGTGACCTCCTATCTTCACGAGAAGAACACCCTAGATGATATTGACGAATACTTTAAGCTCTTCGGAAGCGCCGGTTCGGCGAGAGTGGTACACCAGCATGTTCGGTCCTTTTCACATGAACGCTGGCTGGAACTTATGAGAGGAACCATGGTCCAGGGTCGGTTTGTTCGCCACCGGGTAAGTTTTGTGAAGAAATCCCTTGTTCCCCTCTATGCCGCAGCCTATCAGGATCCCGAATCCCTGGAACCGCTGGACCACCGGATTCTCAAGACCATCAAGGGACGTCCGGGGATCACCAAACGGGAGATCACCCAGGCGGTGGATGCACCCCAGGAAGTGGTGGAGGAAAGCATTGACCGTCTCGATTACTCACTCCATGTCGTTCGGATTCCCGAGGAAAAGGTGGGTGGGGAATTCAACTCCATCAACCGGTACGAGACCATAGACACGTATATTCCGAAAGAAATGGATTACGAGGAAGCGCGGGAACGGATCATTCTCCAGTTCATCAGGGCCTTCGGACCCACCACGTTAAGTGATATCAGAAGGAGCACCATGTTCCGGAGGGAAGAGATCGAGCGTGTGCTGTCGCACCATCGTGACTCCATTGAAAAGATAACGGTGATCGGGGACGTTGAGATGATCATGTACCTCCTCACCGATGACCTGGATTCCCTGGAGCAGTACCATGGAAAAAAACCAGGTGTGGAAATCTATTCCAGAATGGACCCCTCCATTCGCCATCATATGCATGAGATCCGCTCACGATTCGGAGAAGGGTGGTATTCACCAATAATTTTCAATGGGCGTCCGGCTGGTGCGGTGATCCACTGGACCATGGCAGATGCCATTGATGTCAGGGAGATCCTGCTCGAGGACGGGTTCGAAGAGGACCATCCGGCGGAGCTGGCCAAAGCACTGAACAACTTCATGAGGTTCTATCGTGAAACGGGAAAGGATATTCTCAGGATACGGAGAATAGCGCGAACCGAGATCAAGGACCTGCCCCAGGAAGTGATCCGCGAGTTCACCGAGGAAGGGTACAAACGGGTTCATTCATGGCTGATCTCCGGGAGCTTGCTGAAGCGGTCCTTTCATCCCGACGAGCTCCTTTCATACATCTTCTTCAGACAGCATCTTCACCGGGACAGCCTGTTTGATTCTTCGATCCAGGCCTTCGAGGCCATGGGGGGTATTCGGAACAACTTCGAGCTTCAGCTCAGGCTCAGGAACCCCGAACCACACCAGATGGCGGCCAGGGAGAACGCTCTTGTGAGCACCATTGCCATTCCCCCGTACCTCCTCACCATGACCATTGAACATGCAGGGATCTATCAGAGGGCAAAGGATCACCCCCTAACTCCAGAGATGGAGGAGATACTCAAAGCACTTTCCGGGAGGATGCACTACAAAGAACTCTTCATCCGCACCTCGCTCCAGCCCTCCACATTCAAATCTACCTTGAAAATGCTCAGGGACGGGATGTATATCCTCAAGATGCCCTGGAGCTACTACAGGTTGGTTCCGCAATCTGAAATGAGCAAGGTCAATGCCCGCAGATGGGTCATGAGGAAGGCCATCGACTCTCTGGGGGTGGTCAATGCGGAGAGACTCTATGAATATTTCAAGGGCAGCTTCAGGATGTCCGAGATACGGGGATTTCTCAGCCACCTGGAAGAGGAGGGACATCTTTCCAAGGGTTTCCTCAACAAGAATGACGAGAAACTGTACTACATCATACATGATGACATCCAGAATGTGCTTCGGCATCCATTCCATCAGGAGTTCGTATTGAGCCCGCAGGATCGGTTGTTCCATTATCTGGCCCAGGAAATCAAGGCGACTTTTCGTATGGGGGCCTGTTATGTGGTGTTCAAGGGAACAAAAATGGCCGGGGCCTTCAAAATAAAGAAGCAGGGCCGGCTCATTACAATCAAGGATTTTGTCGGGGGAGCGGAGGAGAAGCGGATCGTTCGCTACTGGGGGAGTGTGAACAATTTTGTACTCAACTGGGATTAGTATCATTTCAACCATTTCCTTCCCCACCCCCCACCCTCCCCCCATAGCTTTGAAATGGAAATGGAGCAACTATTTTTCTGATCTGATCGTGTTTCAGCGATTGCCCATTTGGAAATATTTTGACGAGAGATGTGTGGCCTTGTGAGAGCTGGCGGCCGTGAGAAGGTGGATATAATTGCCTTTGGTCAACAAAGATTTGACAATATGACCAAGTAAGAAGTTATCACAGTAGTTGAAAACTCAGTATCGGCGTGAAGAATATACTCTTGATTCATACAACTGAAGCATTTTGCATGTCTTCTTAATTCTATGTTTTGTTAATAGCGGTTGAAGGATTGAGTGAACAATTTTCATGGTTGATGTGTCATGTAACAGCTAAAATGACCTATTTTTGTAACTCTAAAACTCCATAGA
>CAZTGJ010000203.1:0-5990 GCA_964613025.1 uncultured Thermoplasmata archaeon
GTTTGAATTAGACCCTTGAAAGAGAGAAGTTGTCGCCGAAGGCGACTTTCTTGTGTCATTCCCTGAAACGCATAATACCATTCAGGATGTGACCTTACACAAGTGTGAAAGCGGTCAGGCCTGCTATATATTTTTTCCTCTCTAAGTGGTCCTGCTCTTCGAATATTGATAGGTAACACATGGGAATCCTGGGAGGGGTGGTGCTGACCTGAACGAAAACGAGAACAACGACGACTACGAATAATTCGGGGGGGGGAAAAACGAGACGACGACAACGACAAGATCCTCATAGGTTGGAGGGGGAAAAGAGACAGCACCAAGTGAGACCGAACCAGCAAAAACTTTATCATGGGAGGTCGGGATCACCGGTCATGAAAAGAGTAGAGGACATGTCAGTAGAGGAAATGGAGGGTTACTTCAAACATGTAGATAAGATCGTTAAGATATTCGGGAAAAGCTACCGGATATTCTGGCCGTTCAATATCTTCTCCCCGTTCTCACCCACCCGCATTATCCTGAACTTCGGGGTGCTGTTCACCTGGATCTACATTCTCGAATGGGCGATGTCACAAGGGGATGACCTCACTGTTCTCGGGGAGGGGCTTGCACGACTCTGGACCGTAATCCTCAGCAGTACCTTCCTCATAGGATTGCTGGAACGGCATTTCCGCATCAAGATCCGCTACCGTGTTCTGACCCGCCAGGGATTCTTCAACAGGATCGTCTATCCTTCCTATGCCCACTCATCCCGTTCCCCGCCAGCACGATCACGCCCGGCTTCAACAGCATCTCACTCCCCGCATTCTTCCCCGGGAGCTTCCCCCCACCCTACTCCCCCCACACAAAATCATCAGGTCCGTCCCGAGATCAACGTTACGCCGGAGAACAAACGAGTGAGTTCCTCGCCAAATTACGGCACCAATTCTTCGCATCGTGAAAAGGGAAGACAAACTCAATCCCAAACTCACAACCACACTCAACATGAAAAACAGGAACTGGAAAACCAGGATGATCTCGACCTTGTAGAATTTGGGAAAGGGCTGCTCAGAAAACTGTTCAAGTAATAGAAACAATCTGATCGCTCACATCAATCCAGCGGATAACAAGAGTTGGATGCCAATCAACAATCCCACCACCTGCGGGATATGAACCACAGAGAAAACAACGATCATTTTAGAGGTTTCGGATTGCACCGGATCCCATTCTCTCCCCTGCGCTTGGCATATTTTCCTGGTCCGGGCTTCCCAGTTTTTAAAAATAGGCATTGTATTCCAAAAGAACCGTTCGTCATGGAAATGAGCGTGGATAAAATGATAGAAGTAAACTGATACACTTAATAGTGAATAAATGACCGCTGCCGTTAGAATGGTATTGGCTTTCGAAGCTGTAAGAACAACTGGGTCTTCGGAAGTGAGAAAATCTGTTGATAGGAGTATGAGCATTGTAAAAATGAGATTGTAGATGTCCACTACCATAGGCATGGTCACTTTTAATATGATATGACCGAAATGAGAGGGATTTGATATCAGATCCGGTAGAAGATCGCGAATTAACAGGGCTCTAACAATACCTGGAAGAAAATTTGCGATCCCCATGATGAGAATGACGGAAAAGTGTATCTTATCAAGTATTTCGACAGGATGACTAACATCATCCTTTCCAATCCAGAGCAGCATAGCAACTTGGGTGCTGAATAGTATCGGAGTCAGAAGAAGGCTCTGAAGTATAATGTACTTTGAACGCTCTGCTCCAATGATGATTTGTTCGTCCTGAATTTTTTTCTGGATAATGAAGTACCCAATTCCCAAAGCCATGAGGGGGAAGGATAAAATCAGAATAATTGCATCAAATACTTCCATACTCCAATAGGTTGTATCAACTATTTATCCTTTCAACAGCTTTCATTTTTTTAATATTTTTGATTTTTTCGAGAGTCCGGTGGACGAAGAGAGCCGGGAGAGCTGCTTGCTGATGGGCCGGGGAGGGGCACTGAACAGCTCCTTCTTCTGCTCCTTGGTCAGAGAATCGGGAAGCACGACCTGGTAAGTGAATCCATAGAGGAAAAATCCGAAGACCAGGATAAGGGATACCATCAGGGAGAAGGGAATGAGTCCAACGGCACTGAGGAAGATGAAGCTGTTGAGAAATATGTGAGCGATGGATAGTTTTACAAAATAGGGGACCAGTTTCTGCTTGGGGATACCCCATCCCATGATGATGCTGGTGGACCCCTGGAAGAGGATCATTCCCAGGGCAAGGAGGAAAAGAAGGATCGGCTCTATGATGCCATCCACCTCACCGCTTTTCAGGGTCTTGCTGATGATCACGGTCACATACACGGCCCCGAAGGTGAACCCGAAAGCCGCACCATAGAAGGGAATGTTCCAGTCCTTCCCATCCCAGAAGCTGGAGCGGCTCAGTGCCATCCCTTTGAGTGCGGTGTGAAGAAATGCGATGCCGAAGATGGAGATAAAGGCAAGGGATGAATCCCTGGACACATCCTGGACAGCGAAACTGAAGAACCCTACCTGTTCCATAATGTAGGCTATGACGGCCGAACCGAACCCGAACATGAATCCCCTGGCCAGCTTCTTGTCATCCAGGTAATCCTCATACCGGATGAGCGTGTGGGTAAGAAATCCAAAGGCCAGGATGAAACCGATGGTAGTGCCTGTCAGTGTCTCGGCATCCATAAAAGCCGGAGGTTTGGGTCTTGATTAAAGGCTTTTCGCTGGAGTGTAAGAGAAATGAGGTGGCCTTTCCAGGCGGATTGCGATCCGTTAGTACAACAGTGACGTGGTATTCTCGAAACTCAAGTACTGCATACTCACAGCCAACAAAGAGAGTTCTATCTCCAGAACAATGAGGATTTTCTGAGTTTAAAAAGAGCGAATTGGGAACTCCCATCTCACTTTGAATCTTCCTTGCTTACCACGTTCTGGTGTTCGGCGGTGCCTGACCGAGTACCATCGCACCAATTTGCTTTTGGTGTATACCATTTCGATACATAAGTTCATATAAATAATCTTTGGAGTTTTGTGGGTAAATCATTCATATAACCTGATTATGAAAGGATGTTCCTCATTCGCAGGTGGATAAAAATCAGTTCCCTTTTTTGGAAAAAGTGGGAATCCGGAAAGAAAAGAGAAAATCAATTGTTATTCACTCAAGAAGGGAGGGGAAGAGGAAGGGAAACCGACCGATAATTCACACAATGTGAGGGGGGGGAGGAGGATGGGGTTGGTATCATTGTAACATCAATCATCGGCTAATCCATGGCGATTATATAAATAGATTGGATAAAATTTCCCATGCTTTGGTTTTTTGGTGATTTCTGGCTCTTTTGGATATACCATGACCCGGGTAGTTAGAAATGACATATCCATCATTTTTAGAGTGCAAGTTTCAATACAATTTGAATGGCATACGCCTCCCCCCTCCCCCTGTTATCGTTCTCGTTTCGGTTCTTTTACTTGCGTCCTTCCTCTGCCCCTTCCCCCACTTTCCTCTGCCCCCTCCCTCCCCACCCCCTATTGAAATTATTCATCGACAACATACATGTAAAACAAAAAACTGATATATGAATTCTCGAAGTGCTGAATCTGACGAAATCATTATTAAAATCACATACTGGAGTATCAGAGATGGACGGAACAAATGCCGATTGGATGAATCAAAGTGGGGTTTGATTCTTGAAGTTAAAATTTTGCCTTCGATGCGGGAAGCCAGTGTACAGCACCTACCAATGCACGTTCTGCGGATTTGATCTCAGTTTGGATGAGAACGAGAATTCACCACCTCAGATGTCCTTTCTGACATGGAAGATTGGATCCTTTTTTCCAAGACTGGAATTGATGAAGGCGGCACGGATCACTCTCTTGATCGCAATTATTCTCGGATCCATAGCAATAGGGATACTTTCGTACGGAATCGGAGGGAAGGAATATTTCGATTCAAACGGAGACCAAGTCTTCTATGCCGATTCCAACGATGAGTATGAAACAACGCGATCGTTCCGGAGCGGTGAGAATTTCTCCTATGGTTTTCTTGGTGGTGTGGCTCTCCTTGCCCCCATCATCATAGGCATCTACATGAGCATTCGGAGGGAGTGGATCGATCAGCGAAAACTTGCGAGGAAGCATCCTTGGAACATCTGGATCAGCGTGAATTCCATCATTGCCATCCTATTGCTCTGCTCATCAGTGTACTCATTTGATCATTATTCCTGGGGTCGAATGGGATTCGGTGAGACCTTGCTCGCCTTTGTTCTGTTCTATTATGTTTCGATCATTCCCACAGCAGGAGCCATTGGATTCCTGCTGGTCTTTGATCTGCCGAAATGGGAGATCTATGGAATTGTCGGGATCATCGGCACGTACTCTATTTTTATTGCAGGATATTATCATACCCGCTACGTCAGGAAACAGCGGGAGAATTGGGTCCGGGAGTTCATGCAGCACTGCCCCCGGGGGAGTGAGATTCCGATCCATGAGATGGGACTGGTTTTTCTGATGAGTCCGGTGAAAATGAGATCGGTCCTCATGAAAATGATCAAGAAGGACAAGATCCAATGCAGTATCCTGAACTGGATGCTGAAGATCTTGGAATCCTATAGAGGTGAAATCGGGGGACCAGCAACAAGGGACATCGATGGTGTATCGGATTCGATACTGCAGATGGGGGTGCCGGGGAAAGGATGGGTCGGCTATCACTCCACGATCGAGGAGACACACAGATCGGAAGAAACGGACTACTGCTTCCGGTGTGGGAATCCCCTGCATGGGAAGACCCACTGTTCGCAGTGCGGCTATCGAAGTCGATTTTCCTATTACAACACCATGGAACCCAGGTATTCGACGTTGACATTATGGGTGTCCTCTCTTCGAGGGGGAATCGATCCAATGCGGAATGCACTATTACTTCTGATAGCTGCTACTATTGGATTTACGTTTATTGTTGGAGGGATCTCCTATCTTGTCTCGGATGTCACAGATCAGAACGTGTGGGGACCCCTGGTGGATTCCATATATGGTATGTTCGGTGGGGCCGCTCTTTCACCGTTCGTGTTCATTCCCGTCTATCTCATGGTAAGGAAGGAAATTGAACATCAACGACGGCTTCAGTTGAATGAACCTATTATGATCATGCTTTGGACACATGCCATTATAACCGTTCTTATCTTCGTAAGTGCATTCGCGAATTTTGTGCTCACGCCGTGGTCACATGGTCTTGGTGAGATCACCCTGGGATCAGTGATCATATTTTATCTATCGGTGGTTTCCGGAAGCATCTCAACGTTCTTCTATATCTCCTACTGGATATCCGAGGACAGTGATCAGGTCTGGGTGGGATTGATCCTGCTCATTGCAACATATCTGTATTATGGAGGCCTGGTCTATGCCTGGAGCCGGAAAAAGCAGGACGTCAAAAATGGAAAGAGGAAGGGGATTTGGAAATGGAAAAAAGAGGAAATTCTGAACTACCTCTCGACTCACGATCACGGCGAGGAAATACCACTCCATGTACTTGGAAGGATCGTTCGAATGGAGCCAGTCCGGGTCAGATCCTTCCTCAGGAAGCTGATAATCGAAGGACACATTCACGGAATAGTGTCCGAGTACCATTTGAAACTTTACGGTCCCCAAGCAGCCTTTTCAGAAAAGCGTTGACGACCAAAGGTCATCCCGCGCAGCCTTTTCAAAAAAGCCTGCAGGGAAAACATAGATTGTGACGTGATGGCGCTGCGCTTCATCACTATGTCACAACTCACATCATGCTCTGATTACATCATCGCATTCATTTCGAAATAATTTCTCATCACCTCACAGGCTTTTCAATTCTGAGCTCCGCTCAAGATTGAAGCGCCGAGAGGGAGATAGAAGCTCCGTTTTTAGGGTTAAAAAAACGGTTTAGTGGGATTATTAGGCAAGCCAAATTTTTTTATAGTACATAAAGTATGAAAATCTTCAAAGAGGGGAGGGGTAGCCATA
>CAZTGJ010000204.1:0-5986 GCA_964613025.1 uncultured Thermoplasmata archaeon
CCCCCCCCCCCCCCCCCCCCGCCCCCCCCCCCCCCCCCCCCCCCCCCGCCCCCCCCCCCGAGGTAGGGGAAGAACTCATTGATATGTGGTTGGAGTCCATTTTCTGCTTCTTTGCCATAGCGTCCCGCAAACGGAGGAGTGCCGCTCGGATATCCCCTTCAACGGTTCGAGTATCAGGCTGGCGCTGAAAGCCTGAGAACTGTTTACCATCATAAGCAAACTTCAGAGCAAGATGCGTCATCGTTAACGAGAGGAAAGTGAATAACAGTGCTCAGTCATTCACAATGAGAATCAATAAATCATAATGAAATTCTATAATTCACAATACAATTAATAATTGTCTACCCTGGGAGCCAACATGTATATGGCTTTTCCATTTCCCTTCGCAACATCGAAAAAAAGCTTAACCGGATAGTCGGTGGAAAGTTGGAGGGTAACTGCCTCCGCACTGACGGATTTGATGATGGACCCAATGTACTCCAGGGAATACTTGCTGCTTGACTCTTCATCACACACCAGTTCATCGAGCTTGTCTTTTGGCAGATGCATATTCATGGTATCGGATTCGCCCTCGGTGTGGATAACCAATTCCTCAGGTGTGATCTTGAACTCCACGTAGGTACCAACATCGCTTGCGGCTTTCAGGCCGCGTTCGATCAGGCTTTTAGCAACGGTGATCTTGGCTTTGTGATCCAGATCTGGCACCTTCGGTTCCGACATGTTTGAGCTGTCCAGAAGGGCCATGGTCATTTCGATCGCGTCGAGATTGAATTCGAGAATATTCCTCTCGGCATTGTAATTTATCTCAATGATCTCATCACTCTTGGCATTTTTCAGCACGGTCTTGAGCTTTTCAAGATCGATCCCGAGGTCCATTTCATCTGCCCTGAACTCCTCGAAGGCTGTGGATTGCAGGGTAAGATCGATCATGGCGATGTGTGAACCGTCCACTGCCATTATCTTGATCCCTTCCTGAGTGATCTTGAATTTCGCTTCGTTGATCAACGTTGAAATGACATTGACAGTCTCTTTCAGAACCTCTGATTTCACTTTTGCTGAAAACATTATTAGCCCTCCTGCAAGGATTTCATTTGTGGTATTTAATCTTTTTGAGCCGGGGTATCGGGGTTCGATGTGAGCTTTGATATCTCCTCGATGGCTACCATGGCAGCCTGCTCCTTCACCTCCTGCCTCCCCCCGTGAAGATCCAGTTTTTTAACGACCGTTCGTTTTCCCTTCCGTTCGTGAATTCCCAGATAGATCTCCCCAGCCCGTTCTCCATCCGCGAATCCTGTAATGGATATCCCGATATCTGATTTCGAAAGTGTGGCGATCCCCTCGGCCATCTCCTTTGCCACTTCCTCACTTGCCGCACCGAACTTATCCAGAGTTTCCTTTTTCACGTGAAGCAGGAGTTTTTTCACTTCGTTCGAATAGGCGACCAGACCCATGAGAAAAAAGTCAGAAATCCCTTTGATGTTCGTCAACTTGTGTGATATGAGTCCGCCGGTACATGATTCCGCAATTGATATTGTGGTTTTGGTGATCTTGAGGCTCTTGACGGCATCGGCCACCTCGTCGATGATCTGGATCCTGGCCATCACTCAGCCTCCAGGACATCATCGGATTGTGAAAGCTCGAATAGCCTTTGAACCCCATCCAATTCATTGAGGACCTTAACCACCTCACCGGGTACCAGGTGATCCCACTTTCCCCGCTTCAGGATCTGCTCCCGTATGTACTGCCCACGGAATACGTCCCGGGAATATCGTTTTGGAGATCGTACCATGTATCCGTACTCGCTGAAGAGCCTCCTGGTCAGGGAATTATTGGAGACAACGAGATCGAAGGGAGGAACCAGAGTTTTGATGTGCGAGACCCAGATCCCATACCGGTTCACATTCATTACGGGTATAATTGAAAAATCGCCGATCCCGGCTGCTTTCAGTGATCTTGAGATCATGAGGTGTCTCTCACCTGCGGTGAAGGGGTCCTGAAGGGTATGGCTCACCTCTGCGCTTCCGATGATGATGATCAGCTCATGATCCTGCGCAATCTCTTTTATCACTTCGAGGTGACCGTTGTGAAAGGGCTGAAACCTCCCGATAAAAAGTGCCCTCATATCGAGAAAGTGAGAGCATGTTGCTTATAAACCTTTCTTAAATATTGTCTTGCAAGAGACGACAAAATGCCGCATCTGCAGAGGGAAAATGGACACCTTTAAGATGTGAGGATGAATGTTCATTTCAGGCTCCACAATATATAAATATGGATTTAAATAAGGCCATTAACAGTATCCAACCGATGAAGGTACCTATCATGCCAGTTAGCAATTTCGAACTCATGCTTATCGACGGACAGCGACTCATCGATCTGAAAGAGAAACCCAAACAACTGCGTATCGACCATAATACAACGGTTACCCAGATCTCGAAGATCGACGAAAAAACCGTGGAAGTGAAATTCAGATACACAGTAAGTTATGGTCATGTGGGAAATATTCGCATTGAAGGCAAGCTCAATTACATTGGGAATGCGGAGGATGTGCTCAGCCTCTGGGCAAAGGAGCACAGGATGAAGAACGATATCGCCGAGGAGGTCCACAATGTCATACTCAGCAACGGGAGCTTCGAAGCAGTTCTCATCTCCCGGAAACTCAATCTCCCCCCTCCCATCAAGATGGAGATCCCCCGTGTGAAATTCAAGGATAAGCAGAAAAAGGTCTCCCCGGATTACAGTCCAGAGGTCGCGTGATGGGAGAACGTGAAGCTGACAGACACAGAAGTAATGAGGGAACTGGAGAACGGGAATTAGCAAATGTATTCCCCGAGGAAAACTGCTGGTACGAAGCTATTCTTACGCTCTTTCGGGAAGGAGAATCCCGGGAATCGGAAACAGAAGAAGGCGGGATACCAAACGCGTCTGCGGTGGGGATCAGAAGAAAAGGGGGGTATGTCTCCTTTGATATCTATCAGGGGAGTAACAGCCACAGCGCATTGGAAAAGAATCCGCTGGTGGGGATCAATATTCCCAGTGGGCCTGATAGAATGGACATGTTTATCAGAGCTTCTTTGAAGGGATATGGATCCGATGAAAAGGAGTTTGATGCCGGAGATTTCGAAGTCCGAACGATCGATGGGAATACGATCCCGTTCCTGATGCACTGCTCCCCACACCTCTGTGCAAGGATAGTGGACGTCCATGAAGCAACTAAGCAAGATGACCTCGGTTCCATCCGGGTAAAAGGTGTCCTGGCAAAGATCATGGCTATGTGGTATGATTCTCCTGAAAGTTTGGGTAAATATAGGAGTGAACGACCTGAGGGTATGGGACCAGAAAGTGTGAATGGCAGTGTTGGGCGCCTCCTGGGTATCCCCTATTCCAGAGCTGAGGGACAGCTCATCGAGGGGTTGATCGCAGCCACGAGATTTATATCGTCTGGAAAAAAAGAGCTAAGGGAACGTATGGAAGAGCATCTCCGATCAGCAGAAAAGATCGGAGGAGAAAAAACCCGTGAGCAGGTACTAATGATCAGGAATATTGTCTACTCTTCTTCCATTATTGAGTATTGATAGATCCCGATAAGACCGAAACCAAGCAATATAACGGTGATAGAATAGACACCGACGTCTGTCCATTTTCCGTAGGCTGCTCCCCATGCGGTATAAAATAAGATACCCAGGAACGTGAGGAAAAAGAAGGGTGCGGTCCGAAGATTCATTTTAATGGTAGAAGATATCCCCATGGTGTGCGCATTTTTTCATATTCTATAAAAGTTTTTGCGCATCTGTCTTCCAGAGGAAGATGGGCAAAGCAAGGAGAAATGGTAGATCAAAGAGATCGTTCCCACCTGTAATGATGTTATGACAAATCATCACAGCTTCAGAGATAATTGATGCAATGACGTTCTGCAAGCACTTAATACACCACAACCACGAAATGCCAGAAGGTCATGGGTAATTGAGGTCTTGAGGTTTGACGAGCAATTATTGCACTAGGGCCACAATGAATAACAGAATCAAGAGTAATCGTTGCAATGAGGTTCTACTAGCACCTATTGTATCATGACCACGAAGGCGGAGAGGACAAAAATACCGATGATGAACCATGCCATGATCTTTGCGATCAATTTTGTGAAATCATCCGATTCTGTCCACCGTCTGAACCTTTTGTATTTTATTGTCAGATTCTTCAAGAATTCGGATGCCATGAGGCCTCATTCGTTTAATACATTAAATAACTTTTGTGAATACTACACCTAACTTGGAAAATGACGGATGAATAAAGAATTATGAAAAGTAGGATATGGGTGAACAAGGAATAACGAACATTGGGATGGGAATGATCAGGGAAATATGAAAAGTGGGGTGAGGTTGAACAAGGAATGAGGAAAAGTGGAGTGAGGATGAACAAGGAATGAGGAAAAGTGGGGTGAGGATGAACAAGGAATGAGGAAAAGTGGGGTGAGGATGAACAAGGAATGAGGAAAAGTGGGGAGTGAATGAACAACGGAAAGAACCAAAAGATATAAATCAATAGGGAAGTCTGGTCGATCATGGTATCTCCAAAAGAGCCAAACAAACTCACTGATTCGCAGGTAAAGAAAATTAAGGACCGGTTGAGCCATACCAGCAGAAAGCTCAATGGAATGGAGACCTCCCTGAAGAACATCAAAAAGAAACACGACCTGGTGCTGAAGGAACTTCGGCTCTCCAGTAAAGCACAACGAGACTATGCGGAGGCTGAGGGGGGGGTGATCAGCAAGATCATGGATTACATCGTGGACATCAAGGATATCCTTGATATCATGAAAACGACGTTCCAGGAGATCTACAATAATGAGAACAAGATAGCTGAGCGATTCATTCGGTTCGAGGAGACCATCATAAAAACACATGATCGCATGTTCAGCCTCATGGAGCGGTACCGGATCCTTGCCCAGCTTGGGGAGCTTGATTCCAAGATCCTGACGTTGAAGTTCAATGGGATCCCCATCGATCAGTCCCTTCCCAATGATGTGCTGAAGCTACGTAGTTCCATATTGACAAGCAAAGAGGTTGATATCGAGGAATTGCAGGAATCCTCCATCAATCTTTTCAAGAAATTTGCCGAAAGCATTGAGAATGCCATTGAGAACATGTCCTACAAACCCGAAACAAAGGAGATCCTCGAATCCATGAGGGAAGTTTCCTGGATGTAAGCTTGAGATTATTGTATCCTAAATCAACGGAATTAAAATATCCCGATTGCTGAATCACTTTTATGCGGAATTTGCATGCATAAATGGAAAACTACTTATATGTCCTTGCTGATAGCCTGAGGTCATACTTTAATTCGACTCAGGAGGGAGACCATGAATACTATCGAACAAGAACTCCTTCATGTAATCCGGGCATTAACCGTAATTCTCAGTAGTGGCATTGGTCTGGAAATGGCACTGAAGAAGATCGCAGAAGGAGATTATGGTGATATATCATCGGAGTTCAGGAAGGTACTGGATAATACGGCAATGAATGGAAATCTGGAAAATGGGTTACAGCGACTCAAGGTCAAATCAAAATCATCGGGATTCCGGAAACTTCTATCTATACTGATCCGCGGGCTCCGGGGGAATATCAATGTGATCGAATCCCTGGACAGACTGGCTGAACGGGAAATCCAGGAGCGGGCTGTGGAAACAGAGAAGTTCGTAGATCTGTTGGGAACGAGGGCTGAAGTATTCATGACCATGGGCATCCTGGTCCCGATTTTCATCATGATCCTGGTATTCGTAAACGAACTCATGGACGGACCCCTCACAAGGGGTATTCCCATAACACCCCGGATCACAATGGTAATCTTTGCCGGGGTATTGCTGATATTGCTCCAACTGGTTATCACCACGAAAATGAAAGAACCCACTATCGGATAGGGCAAACAAGGATTATTGAAAGCAGTGGATCCGATATGAGGATGATTCCGAATGTCGATAATAAAATTCACATTA
>CAZTGJ010000205.1:0-5968 GCA_964613025.1 uncultured Thermoplasmata archaeon
CAAGTCAATGAGCCGGAAGGCTCAAATTGCACCCGAAGGGTGCTTTTTTTTGTGTGTTTTCTTGTGGGAATCATTTTCTCTCTTCAGGGGGCCGATGGGGAATCTGAACCAGTAATCTATCCAACCGAGATCCAGAGTACGGGGACTGCAGATGAATGGGTGGAGCTCACCAACGCAATCTCCGAGCCGGTGAACCTCTATGATTATGCCCTCACCACGGATGGAAGCGGAAGGGCTCCTTCCTCCTATTTCGGAGGGTATGAGGATCTCAGTGAATTCGGTATCTGGGGATTGCTGGAGGATCAAAACTACTACCTCAATGCCGAGAATCTGTACATTGATCACTCCCTAACAGCAGGAAACGGTCCGTACGATCAATTCTACCTCTACAAAGCCAATGAAACGAATGAGTATGGAACCTACTATCATGTGGGGTTGGATATCTACAACGACAATCAGAATTTTCAGATGTGGTGGGATGCCGAGAACAGTGTGTTCCTCACAGAGGATGAAAAGGATCAGCTTCCCCTCAGCGAACTGGAAGACCACATCTACCAGATTACCCTCCCGGAAGGCTGGTTCTGCAGATATCTTTACTTTAGCCTCGATCCGGACAATGATGGGAAATATGAAATCAATCAGGATCTTTGTGATTACAATCCCGGCGAGTGCAAGGATATGCCACCCCTGATCATCGATCTCCGGAACATGAGTGCCAATGAGGAATCATCTTCTCTGGAGGAAATTCTGGAAAACGGGCATGGTGTGGAGATACGATCATCCACACTTTTTGGAATATATATCAAAGCCGATCTGAGGGAGGACACATTTCTCGACTTCAGGGATGATAACGACAATACCACGGTCCTTGCTTCCACCCACCTTCCCACCTCGGAAAATTTCTGGAAGATACGATCTCTGCCCAACGACGGTATTTTTTTCGTGAATGATAACCATCCGGAAACTGAGCTCTATTACAGCCATGTGACCGGGGGAAGGGTGGAGGGTCCGGGAGAAGAAGTGGAAATAATTCAGTTTAGCGATTCGGATCTATTTCATCACTTTTCAAATGAGGATTACTTTAAGGATAGTGTTCAGGACTTTGGAAATATCACTATCGATCTCACCGATGAAACGATTAGGGACCAGATCACCGTGGTGGAGATATCCGGACCGATCCTCACGGACACCATCATTGTAGATAAAAACAATGGGAACATCAGAGTAGGGCCAGGAGCCAATACCGTGGAGATCTCCATCGACCTCATGGAGGACGATCAGGCCTGGCTCTTTCCCATGGGTGCAACTTACAGGGATTACACAATGAACGGAGCACCTTCTCGGAATTTACACCATCTCATTGCAGTAACTGAAGATGTGGATTGCGATTGTGAACAACAAAACAACTTGATAGCAAACGGCATCATTCACGTTTGGAATCGCAAAACCGGGGAATATGAAGGAACAGGGTTAGGTTGGGGAAACAATGGTCCGGCCCCTGAAAGCGTTGGAGGGATGAGTGCACAAGCCTATTTCGACGGCACCGACTATCATTTCGATCTCTGGACATTGGGAGAGGAATCGCCCGGATTGGATAACTCAGTTCCTGCTCCGTCCTACGGGACATCCGATATTGTGATCAATGAGATCAATCCGGGATTCATAGAACTCTATAATCGGGGAATGCAAACGGTCAATCTGAATGGATGGAAGGTCACTGGTGAGTGGAGTTCGTATACTCTCTCGGGAATTGTGGGATCGGGAGAATTCTTTACGTTCAATCCTCTCATTGCTTTCTGCGGACGGTGTGGAGGAGGACCGTCACAAAGAATCTCTCTTTTCGATCCTGATGGTGTGCTGGTCAATTCTATTGGATTCTGGCAGGATGTTTCTGGAAATGTGTACTCCTACGCCCAGCGGCATATTGACGGGGTGGGGGTCGATTACGGATATAATGATTACATGACCCAGCCATGGATCTATGGAGAGGAGGGAGCTCAGCGGAATGCCGACTGGGACCTTGGTCAGACTCGATCGACCAATAGGTCGAATTATGACAGTCCCACCATTCTTCAGGTGGGAATAGAGGATGGTGATTATCATCTTCTCGATGACATTTATCAGTATAATACCTATTGGAGAAAGGGACTGTACGGGGTTGAGTCCTTGGACGAAGTATTCATGGCTCCCTGGGATATCATCCTTGTGACAACTGAAATGAACGAGAACGACCTAGAACGACTTTCTGAATTTGTGCTCCGGGGAGGGGATGGGGGGGGAGGATTTGAGGAAGAAGGTGGGGGAAGACTGTACATAGAGCAGTCCGATTGGACGAAACTGGATGGTACCGGATTCTGTGACGTTCTGGGCATCAAGAGTCGGGAAGTGTTCGGAACGGTACCCTCACTGGAAGGAAGCGGCCCTATAGCGAAGAATATGAATATGGAGTATTCCGGAGTGGTGAGGAGCATTATAGTTCCGGGAGTGGACACGTTACCCATCTGGGAGAGAGGAGCAAATACGTATGCCGCTCTTTATCAGCACATAGACAGATCGGATCCCGGGAACAGCTATCGGGTTGTTGCATCCTCCCTGGAGTATGGAGATCTGATGAAAGCCCAGGATTCGGATACCGAGCCCTATCAATACCTTGGATCCATGATAGATTATTTCCTGCAGAGTGATGACGAAGTGAACGACGTTCCGGTTGCAAGCATAGATACCGTTTCGAAATATCTAATAATTTCCGGGGAGGAAGTGACTCTCAAAGGGCATGGGATCGACGATGGGCGGATAATCCGCTATCGCTGGGTCTCGGATATTGACGGGTTCCTGAGCAATGAATCTTCTTTTTCCACTTCCTCCCTCTCTCTGGGTACCCATACGATTCATTTCACTGTGTTTGATAACTACGGATTTGAAAGCGAGAATGATACAGCCATCATACGTGTTCACCAACGTCCGATAGCGGTTATCGACTTCTCCCCCCCCCACCCTGCCCTGGAATACAGGAAGCCACTGTTCATGCACGGGTATGGTATCGATGATGGGGAGATCATGGAATATGTCTGGCGGTCGAGTCTGGACGGACAGTTGAGCACAAAATCTGCGTTCACTGCAGATCATCTCACGCTGGGAGATCACAGAATATCCTTTTCAGTTCTCGATGATCATGGTGTATGGAGCGAGGAGCAGGGCTTCAACCTTACTGTCCATGAAAAACCACTGGCGTTCATCGATCGTGTTGATCCAAATCCGGTTGCAGAAGGAGAGCCGATAACACTGACAGGCATCGGTTTCGACAACGCAAGCGAGGGAAATGAGAATTCGGAGGACGGGACGATCATTGGGTATCTCTGGAGTCATGAGTATGGGTCCATTCTCGGTGAAGAAGCTACCATCATACTACCGGGACTGAATAAGGGCACCCATGGAATAGGCTTCAAAGTTCAGGAGGATCACGGGATCTGGAGCGATGAGGTGTGGATCGACATATATGTCCTTGGAAAGCCGGTTGCCTACGTTCTGGAGGTCATGCCCAGATATATGGTACTAAATTCATCCCTGGAATTTGTTGGGTATGGATCCGATGATAACCAGATCACAGAATACCAATGGAGTTCTGATCGGGATGGAGTGCTCAGCACCTCGCCGATTCTGGATACCGGGGTCCTATCCTACGGATCCCACAACCTCTCATTCAGCGTGCAGAATGAGTATGAGACATGGAGCAATGAACTCTCATGGCTCGTCACGGTCCATCATGCCCCTCAGGCCAGGATACTCAGCCAGCCCCAGGATGAAATTGAGGAAGGGGAGCCCCTCTCGATCAGGGGTGAAGGAACAGATGACGGGGATATCTCAGAATACCAGTGGAGGTCGGATAGGGATGGATTCCTCAGTACCGGGGTCACCATCTATACAACATCCCTTTCAGTTGGGGAGCATACCATATTCTTCAAGGTGAAGGATGATATGGGGGCATGGAGCGATGAGGAAGAAATAACCGTCACGGTGGTGCCCTCAAGAGATGATGACCTCATTCCCTCGGTGGACGAAGCACGGATGAATGTAATGGGTATGCTAGGTGTGATCCTGATCCTCATTGCACTCGGTACCGGGTTCTACAGGAAAAATGGAGCATTTGGGAATGGTGGGGGAAAGCTGCACGGTTCTTTGTCGAAATCATCATCATCAACATCATCTTCAATATCAGAATCTCCTCCTCTATCATCAAAATCAACAACCTCTTCCCCCGCCCCCCCCGCTCCCCCTTCCCCACCAGATGGAAAAGATACACGAAAATCCACAGCACCTCAATCTACTGCACTAAAAGATAAGAATACAGATGACACATTCAAACCTCCGGTCGGATGGAAACCTACCCTCATCGAGCGCCATGCACTCAACCGGACTTCAGACAAGTCCTCACTCCTTCCCGCACCCTCCCCCGTAGGAGCAGTTCACGGTCATCGTAACAATATCGTCAACACGTCCGATGTGCGGAGTATGCTCACCCGGGAGCTCCCACACCACCTTGCCACCTCGTATTCCATTCCTCCGGGTCTCCCCCTGATGGAAGCCTTTGAGCAAGTAAAATCGGCAGTTCAGAACCATGGGGTCAGATTCGTGATGGAAAAGAAGCAGACGAATCCTTTCAGGGCGGAAGCATGGTATCATGTGGAGCTGAGCAAGCGAAGAATGCCAGTTGTCATACGGGTCTCTGTTGCACTTTCCTCCCAAACCCTCAGGATCATCGGTTCCTCCAAGGATAGTGCAGTTGTAAAGAGTATCTTGTCTCTGATAGAAAATGACGTATACAAATTGGGGGGGGCAGGGGGAGGGGGGGGAGTGAGCGAAACGAGCGAGCACAGTAATCTTGAGAAGAAGAAGCTCTCCCGGATCAGCGGAAAGTCGATAGTGAAATCAAGTCTTATTTTCAACACGTAAGATGGACCGGGATAAAAGTGTCCAACAATTCTTATCGACTTTGGAAAATTTTATTAGAAGTAGCGGATATGATGAAAACTAATGTGAGGTGCGATGTGGTGGAATGCCCTGCCTGAAGTAACAAAGATAGCGATCTGGGAGGACCTGTTTGATATTTGTGAGATCCTGAATGAAGCTAAATTTACAATAGAAATACTTATATCTTTTATCTGCTGTCGGGAATTCATCACCGACAATGATTAGGGACCGAGATTTTGGCCAAGAATTGCTCGCCCTAACCTGGGGATACGTAATTACTCACAATCTTTGAGAAAAACAATTTGCCAAAAAATCCAGAGAATGTAGTGATAAGGCTGGGATGAATGTAACCTGGAGGATAGGACCGTGGAGTGGTACTACTATCAGTTCCTCCAGGTCACTCAAATTATATGACTAGGAGGTATTTATACTCTCTCACAAAAAAATTTACCTGTGGGGTCCGGAAATGATCTTATTTATAAATAAGTAAATTATTTTGTCACGATATTTATATATTCATCCAGACTCTTTCATATTTGGAGTGCATCCAGTAACTATAGTACGAACCTCTGGCACGGGGATTTTGACTATTTTTGTCTGGATGCCTTCCCATCCTTTTATCGCAATTATGACTTTGTTCGGCTGCCGCTTTTGGTATACCTTCAGCTCCTGCAGGAGATGAGTTTTCTGGAAGGAAAGGTATACCGCACCTCATACATTTTATTATCTCGGATGCTTTGAACGTCCTGAAGCCTGATCTCATCATATTTTGTATGGTTCCTTTTCTGCACCTCCAGGGAATGCTCCGCCCACTTTGCTACCTCCCCCCCCACACCCCTTCCTGAAAAGATTGGGCTATACATTCCCATACGTTCCGGGCCTCCGGTGCAACGTACATGATGGAGGATTTCAGTAAATTTATTTCATTTTTCCGGCATTCGAAATCTTTTTTTATAGTACATAAAGTATGAAAATCTTCAAAGAGGGGAGGGGTAGCCAT
>CAZTGJ010000206.1:0-5948 GCA_964613025.1 uncultured Thermoplasmata archaeon
GTGAAATGTGTACTTTCCAGTGTAGGAGGGCTTCAGATCACTGAACTCTTACGTTATTGGTCGATTTCTTGCCCTAAAATGTGCGTTCGATTGCACGTTGGGTTAATTTTAAATACCGTCACAAAAACGCTTCGCCCTATTCTTGATGGAGGTAATGGAATGGAAGTACCATTATGCCATATTGATATCGTTCAGGATGGAGAACTCATCATAGCTTTAGTAAAAACCGAACTCGGAAGCAAGCGTGTCGTCAGTCATTCAATGGAAGGTGTGCTTGAACAGTTGTACACAGAGCTCGAGGATGAGTTCGAAGCCCTCTATTGAGGTTCCACCCCACCCCCCACAGATCACTATCTCTCCAATACTATGGTGGTATTGTCAACATTTCATTTGATTATTTTTAAATCTCATGGTCGAAATTCCATTAATTTTTCACCCCTATTTTCACAACCGATCACAAATGCATCAGACCATATGATGACTAATTTCATAACAGATCCCTTGTGTATTGAATGTTACATTCACATTTTTAATAACGAGCGACATTCGCATCGGTTACTATTATCACTACATTCATAACGGATCACTTATGTGTCGTACATCACGAACAGAATAGCGAAAGGGATTGTTCAATGGATTCTGAGACCAAAAGACGACTTGAAAAACAACGATACAGGATTGTCGGGGAAAATGGGGCAGTGAAAACCTGTCACTGGCTAAAGGAGAAACTTCTCCGGGGGCGTCCCTGCTATAAGGAGAGCTTCTACGGGATCTCCTGCCACCGGTGTCTCCAGATGACACCCACGGCAAATCAGTGCAACGAGAACTGCCTCTTTTGCTGGAGAGTGCAGAATTTCTCAGAGACCAGCATTGAAACGGTGGACGATCCCGTAGCCCTCCTTGACGGGGCCATCGAAGCCCATAGAAAATTGATCACCGGTTTGAAGGGGGACTCCCGGGTCACACAGGAAATGTGGGAGGAAGCCTGGAATCCCAATCAGGTCGCAATATCTCTGTCAGGGGAACCAACCCTGTATCCTGCTCTGGGAGAGTTCATCGCCGAATGCAGGCGAAGAGGTATGACCACGTTCCTGGTCACCAACGGAACCCTCCCCAGGGTCTTGGAAAACCTCGACCCTCTTCCCACCCAGCTTTATGTGACTGTGGCCGCTCCCAACAAGGAGATCTTCAGGAAATTATGTGCTCCGATCACCGGAAATGCGTGGGAGAGTCTTCTGGAAACCCTCGAGCTCCTCCCTTCACTGGATGTGAGAACGGTTATCCGTCACACCCTGGTAAATGAATGGAACCTTGGTTTTGAGAAAGAGTATGCACGACTTGACCGGCTGGCAGATCCGCTCTTCATCGAGCCTAAGGGCTATGTGTTCGTGGGAGCATCGAGACTGAGGATGAATCTCACCAACATGCCTTCACATGACCTTATAAGGGATTTCACGCTCGATCTTGGAAAAGAAATGGGATATTTCTTCATCAATGAACAGGAAGCCAGTCGGGTAACATTGCTGGCCAGGGAAAAAGGGGATTCCCTTCTATCACACATCTAAGATCGACTATCGCGAAACGGAGACGGATGGGGCAGGATACGAATACGACGACGAGCAGGACAAGGGGGGGCGGGGGGAACCGTTCTGCGAGGAGAAATGAATACTATACCGGAAATCCGGAAAGAATTAAATACACCGGCTAAATCTCAGTCGATATCTGGCTAAATGGGTCAAACCGGCACTGTACGCTGATCAAATGGCCTTGAGGTGTTACATCTGAAATTTCCACAATGGTTCGTTATCTTGTTAAAAGGGTATCTCATGGGTATGGCAGATATCATACCTGGGGTTTCCGGGGGTACGATGGCGCTGATCACCGGGATTTATGAACGGTTGATCCATGCGATCCGTGATATAGATTTCAAGTTCATTCTTCATTTTTTCAAAGGAAATTGGAAAGCAACAAAGGAAAATTTCCTGTCCATTGATCTACAGCTTCTCATACCGCTGGGAATCGGCATCGGCGTAGCCTTTCTCAGTCTTGCCAGGATCATGAAGGTTCTTCTTGAGAACCATACAGCCCCGACGTATGCGTTCTTCTTTGGATTGATACTTGCCTCGGCAGGGATCGTTTCCAAGTATGTCGATCGTATCGACAGAAACCATCTCCTCTCGGGATTGGCTGGCTTCTTATTCGTATTCCTCATTGTTGGCATTGATGAGATCGAAGGAAACCACTCACCACCGGTTATTTTCATATCGGGTGCCATTGCGATCTGTGCTATGATCCTCCCCGGCATCTCAGGATCGCTTATCCTCCTGATAATCGGTCAATATGATTTCATGCTGGATGCTTTGAATGATCGCAGCATTTGGGATCTGATAACCTTTGGTGCGGGAGCATTCATCGGATTGGTGCTCTTTTCACGACTTCTGGACTTCATGATAAAACATCATAAATCGATGACCATGGCGTTTCTCTTCGGTCTCATGCTGGGTGCGCTCCGGGTACCTGTAGAGAAAATAGGAGGGAATGCGGATCTGGGTGCTGTAGGGGAGGTAGCTCTCATCATCACCACTGCAGTAATCGGATTTGTCGTGATAGGGATCGTCGAATGGAAATCACGGGAGATCGAGGAGAAGCTGGGCATCGAGGTGGAGCGATGATAAGGTACCCCTTCTCGGAGTATCCGTTGTATGGATTCACACTCCTCTCTTTCAGTCTTAGGCTCAAGCTCAGACCACCGATGGGGTCAGCCGTAACAATTGTGGACCGGCTGTGGTGCAGGCAGGTGATACCATAAATATTCTGGAGGCTATCCTCCTTGGGATCATTCAGGGGATCACGGAATGGCTCCCGGTGAGTTCATCTGGCCACCTGGTTATCATGCAGGAGGTCCTTGACATCGAATCCTCACTCTTCTTCGATGCAATGGTTCACCTGGGAACACTCATGGTAGTCGTGTGGATATTCCGCAAGGAGGTCATAGGTGTCATCAAGGCATTCTTCGAAATGATGGGGGATCTTCGAAAAGGAGTTCCATTCGTTGATACACTGAAGGATGATGAGCACCACCTTGCTTTTCTTATCATTATTGGGACAATACCAACGGGATTGATCGGCCTCCTGTTCCGAGAGCCTCTTGAATCCCTGTATTCCAATCTGCCTGCAGTTGGATTCGCCCTCTTGGTAACCGGATGTATCCTCTTCTTCACGTCGAAGATCGGCCCGTGTAAAAGACATGGAATAAAGGAGATGAAGGCCAGGGAGGCACTTCTGATCGGTATCATGCAGGGGATCGCCATCATTCCGGGAATCTCCCGCTCCGGGTCCACGATCTCGACGGGATTGTATGTTGGGTTGGATAAAGAGATGGTAACCAGGTACTCGTTCCTTCTGTTCATTCCCGCGATCCTGGGGGCCACAGTGATCCAAACCTATGATGTGATTACCAACGGGCGTGATATCGATGTTCTGCCAACAATAGTCGGAACGATTACGGCAATGATCGTAGGATACTTTGCGATCCATCTTCTTCTCGAGGTCATCAAAAAGAGCAGGCTCCACCTTTTCTCATTCTACTGCTGGGCCATTGGCATCACGGTCATCGCTGCCCACTACTTCTATCTGTGAGAGGCATTCTAGTTATTTTATGAATTCACTCCTTCTCTGCTCCACCTTTCCCCGGTTCGGTCCCTGCCTTCACCACTCACGTATCCGGCCGCTGCTCTATCATTCACGGATCCGGTCCCTGCACCACCTTTCATGGCTCCGCTCTCTGCTCAACCTTTCCTCTGATCATACCAACAATGGAGATGTTGATGGGAACTGGAATTCCATGTTCCTCACCTTTTCGGATGACCGCACCGTTGAGAGCATCGATCTCCAACGGTTTCCCTTTTTCATAATCCTGAAGCATGGATGTTTTCGTACCCCTCACAGCACGGGACAGGTCGAACATCTTAGCGAATATCTTCTCTTTGTCCAGATGATAGCCCTCCCTTTCTGCCACCTGAACTACCTCGGTAATTATTCCCTCGAACAGTCCTCTGATAGACGGGTCTTCCTTCAGGTGGTAACTTGAGTGGCCTGTAAGTACTGAAACGGGATTGAACATAGCATTCCACACCAGCTTCCCCCACTTCCTCAGCATGATATTATCCGTGACTGAAATGCTGATTCCCGCCTGTTCGATCATGTGCTTGATCTCTTCGACCCTCTGGGAATCCGGTCCCCCTTCCTGAAATCGACCGATTGCTATTCGACCGGATGTTTGATTGACAATGAGGCCAGGCGCTTCTACCCCCACCCTGATGTACGCCACTCCACCCAGTGTTCGTTCGATACCGTAGCGCTCTATGATTCTTTCCTCGTTCTCAACACCATTCTGCAGACAAAGGATCGTAGTGTCTTTGCCAACGTTCGGTTCGATCATATCGATAGCCTGCGGGGTATCCTGGGATTTCACGGTGATAACGACGAGATCCATGATCCCAAAATCTGAAGGGTCCTGAGAGGCCTTCACCTGCAAGATGGTATTCCCAGAAACTCCTTCGATCCTGAGCCCCTTTTCATTCATGGCCTTCAGATGGTCTCCACGGACGATATAGCAGACATCCTGCCCTGCAAGCTGAAACCGGGAACCGAAATATCCTCCCACTGCCCCCGCACCCATGATCATGATCCTCATATTGTTCTCCCCCTCTGGTTTTTCATCTCCACTATGATCTCCCCCTGATGTTTGATCTTCATAACGATTATCCTCCGATTTCGGATCATCATGATAATCTCTCTTCCATTCGATTATTATTGGATCTACCATGTGCATCCGTGTATCTCACAATTGCATCTTTTGTGGAATACCACAGGTTTTCCATCTTCACAGCTTCAAGGACTCCCTGCCTCGCTCGCAAACTCAGATAATCCTGTGAATACGGCGATGTCCCTGCAAGCTCACTCAGGGGCAAGAGTTCGTACTTTCCCCCAAAAATGGAGAGGTAACGGGAAAGAGACTCAGCCATGGCCTGTGCTATAAAGTTGATCAATGGACCACGATCTCCGAGGTCGGCTTTTTGAAGGAAAGCGTAATATTTCTTCCTGTCCTCCTTCTTCAGGATCACAGGAGGATATCCTTCTGAAATGAGATACAGATTCGTGATAAGACGAGCTACCCTTCCATTCCCATCAATGAAGGGATGAACCTCGACAAATCTGTGATGAACGTATCCTGCCACCTCCAGCGGATGCTGACGCATGGCACGTATTGTAACAAGATAGTTATCCATGATTTGCGGTATCTTGCTGAAGGTCGGAGGTGTTTTTACTGCTCCCGCGATCCGTACATTCTGCGTCCGATATTTCCCCGAGTCCTTGAGCTGACCTTTGGTCACAATTTCGTGGATCTCCTGAATGATCACATGATCCAGAGGCCGACAATCCGACGCAAGCTTCCCGATCAGATCGAATGCTTCCGCATTCCCCGCTGCCTCGAGATGCTCACGCAAGGATTTTCCACCGATGGTCATACCCTCCTCGATCACGATCTTCGTCTCCTGAAGGGTCAATGTATTACCTTCGATGGCATCGCTGTGGTAGGTATGGAACAGCCGCATCTCATCGTTAAGACGCTTCACCGCATCCGCTGGAAGCGGTCTTCGCTCGTCGAGGATCTGCTTCTTGGATCGTATCCTTTCAAGCAGTCTTCGATCGATCAATGTATCGGTATCGGTCATATTCTAACTGAACCGATACGCAGGCATACTATATATCGGTATCGGCTGATTTTCGATCTATCCGATACTCTTTGTGGTATGTGATCATGAAAAAATTGAATAAATTGAATTTGATGGAGGCGGTGGGGGGGTGGGAGGGAGGTGTCGGAGTGAAATGGAATGGAGTGACAACTTGTTGTCGCTCCGGTGTGTGCCCAGCTAAGCTTACAG
>CAZTGJ010000207.1:0-5927 GCA_964613025.1 uncultured Thermoplasmata archaeon
AATAAGCTTTACTCAGAAAATCCATTGAATTTCCTTATAGGGGTACAAAAAAAAGCTGGATGAGTTCCTCGGGGAAACAAACCTGGAAACCGAGTGCGGAACTCCCGGGGAAGGGGAGGGGAAGCGGCCGCCTATTGATGACCTCGTCCTTGGACTCAAAGCCAAGTACTTTGTAGAAAAGGGATTATTTGTTCCCGATGAACTGGTGAACGACCTTCTGAAAGCTTCGTTCGCAAAGAACGATTTCAAGGGAACAGTGCTGGACGGATACCCACGGACCGTGAATCAATCGGAGTACCTCACGGAGATTATGAAGGAAGTGGGGGGAAACATCGATCTCGTGCTTATTGTGGACAATGATGATGATCTGATCATCAGCAGGACCATGGGAAGAAGGATCTGTCCGAAATGCGGCAAAGTATATCACACCGAGTTCAAACCTCCCAATCCGGACGGAACATGTAAGAAGTGCGGAACCGAGGTCATACTCAGATCAGATGACAGCGAGCAAAAGATACGGAGCCGTCTGAACGAGTTCAGTGTAAAATGTACTCCAGCCATTGAATATCTGGAAAAGATAAGTATTCCAGTGATCCATGTGAACGGGAATCTCGAAGTGTTCACACATGAGAATGTAAAGAACAGTGTGCTTAAGACCATCCGGAAGGCACAGTGAAGGACACCCGTTATTCTCATCCACAGATTAGAATTTAAACCGTGAACAGGGAAGGTAAAGCATGACCAACGAAGCCCTTTTGGAGCTGTCGAAAGAAGAACTGGTGGATTACATCGAGGATTTGGCCAAGAACTGGCTGGCCCATGACGGGCTCTGGTTCCAGGCTGTGGAGAAACACTATGGCATGGAGAAGGCAATCCAGGTGGATACGGAAGCGTGGGCAACTTTCACGATCATCGAGGCTAAGCGCATCAAGAAACGATTCGGTATCCCGGAGCAGGGTGGAATCAAGGGCCTGAAGAAGGCGTTAGAGTATCGGTTCTATGCAAATATCAACGATCAATCAACAATTAATGTCGACGAGAATACCATCTATTTCCAGATGAACAACTGCCGGGTCCAATCCGCGAGAAAAAGAAAAGGTCATCCTGATTTCCCGTGTAAATCCGTGGGGTTGGTGGAGTACACCAACTTCGCACGCACTATCGATCCAAGGATCGAGACAGAATGTATCTGCTGTCCTCCGGACCCTCATCCGGAAGAGCACTGGTGCAAATGGAAGTTCACACTGAAGGATTAAGTATTTTTGCAGAAGAGATAAACGCCGGTGTCCAGATGAGAAGTGTGGGTCACACGGAGGATGAATATCTTGGGCTTAGATATCTCTGGACACCGGCAAAAAAGGGATACGCGGATGTCTGAAAATCAGCCAAATATCTCAAACACCAAACGCAGGGAAAAAAGAGAAAGACAACCGCTTGTGTATCCCATTGATGCAAACAAAAATTCTGCCCGCTAGTTTATATAGTCATTCCCGAAAAATCACGATATCATATGGGGTTATTGGCTTGAGGTTTATTGTGAAAGGCCAAGGTCCTTCAGCTTTTCGAGCACGAATTCCCAGGAGGGAATATTCGTCTGACCACCCGCAACTTTGATGACCTCTGCAGCGGTTATTGCTCCGGCAGCTCCTCCCGCCTTCATGGACATACCCCTGTATCTGGCAGCATAGAACCCACCCCGATAAGCATCTCCCGCGCCCGTTGTGTCCACCGGATCCTTCACCTTCACTCCGGGTATGAAGATCTCATCATCCTCCGTGACGATCCTGCTCCCCCTGCTCCCCAGTGTCTGGATGATGGTATCCACGTATTCAAGCAGGTCGGTGAGCTTATCCTTACCCGTGTACTCAAGTGCTCGTTGGGCTTCTCCCTCGTTGCAGAAGAACACATCGGCATAGGGCAGCAGGGCACTGAATGTTTCCGGGGTGTAGACATAATGGATCTCCTGGGCAGGGTCGAAGGAAATGGTCTTGCCCGATTTCTTGGCCAGCTCGGCCACTTTCATGTAGAAAGCAGGGCGGCCGGTAGCAATGTGAATGTTCTCCGATCGCAGTATTGGCTCGGGTCTCGGTTCAAAGGAATCAAGAACCTTCATGGGTCCCTGGTCCATGATCGCAACCTGATTGTGATCCCGGTCGCTCATGATCCAGCAGGTGGGGGTGTGGAAGTCCTCGACCCGCTGGAGATAGGTAAGATCAACACCCTGATCCCGGAGAGCATCGTAGTAGTCGGACGGGAAATTGTTCCCTACATACGAAGCGAGATAGAGCGGGGTTCCCAGAGCGGCGGCGATCCGGGCAATGTTTCCTGCCGTACCCCCGAAATACCGCTGGGAGTCAATGATCTCGGTAGAGGTATTGGGTTCCGGAAACTTGGGCAGGTTCAGGATGAGGTCGAGGTTCACGTGACCATACACGGTAAGGAACATGGGGTGTGGCTGTTCAGGGAATTATTTAATAGTTCTGCTATTTCTAATGGTTCTCCCTGATCAGTTCCATGAACCGTGGGACCGAAACCGCCTCATAATGATCCGGATCGAGCTTGGCGATCTCAGAATCGATGTGCCGGGGAGTATTGTACCGCATCTCAACGCCGATAAAGAGAAATGATGGGGCATCTTTGGAATTCCGTTTGTGTGTCTTCAGGAATGGGGACATTTGCTGAGGCGCTCCATGAAAATGTGTCTGGGGCTGAGGGGTCTTTTGGAGGATCTTCTCTGCGATCACTCCATCCCGCTCTACGAATCCCGATGAGAACACAGCCGGTATGCCCCCGTACATCCTGATGGAATGGGAATAGGGTCGAATGATCACGTATTCAAGGAACATACCCCTGCAGATCCTGGAAAACTTCTCAAGAAGCTTTGAAGAATACCCCCTGAGAGGATGATCCAGAAGCCACAGATATTCGATCAGGGACTCCTCCATGAACCGCTGGGTATGCTCGATGAATGCAGGAAGGTATTTGTGGGCGGAGGGATAGCAGAACCCGCCTCCCGATGGTGCCGCTACGAAGCAGTCGTTCTTCTGCAGATTCGACATGTAGTAATCGTAGATTAGGGGAGCGAATTCCTTGAGGAATGGGCTCAGGCTCCATCCCAGTGGTGTGGTGTGCGGCTGGGAGAAGTTCTCGAATTTCGAATATGGAAGATCGAGATTGTCCCCGTCGGACATGAGGATGACGATGTAGGTCTTATGCTTGGGTGCCGATTTTCCGTTTGTGGAGGGGGTGGGGGAGGGATTGGATTGGGAGCCATGAGTGAGGGAAGTAGATTGGGAGCTTTGAGGGAAGGAAGTAGATTGGGAACCATGAGTGAGGGAAGTAGATTGGGAGCCTTGAGGGAAGGAAGTAGATTGGGGGCCTTGGGTGGGGAAAGGGGATATCGAGGAATGCTCATCACATGATAACTGCGACACCTCCCTGTAGTTCATACCGTAAAAGAAGGAAAGATTGGACACACCAGGAACCGGAATGGAGAACCCTCCGTGCTTTGAAAGATATCGTATGGTCTCATATTCTCCTATAATGCCTGGATTGATATTGTATCCGATCATTGCGAAATCCGGGTCCATTCTGTGAATGATTGCTTTCAGAAGTCTTGCTTCAGACAATGATTTCCTGGTGCCCGCAAGGAGTGGATTGAATCCCGTGATGGTAAGTGGTGAGAGGAAAATCCGGTGCTTAACCAGAAGGTCGATGTGCTCGGGATTAGGGGTATTCCTGAAGGAGATCATTGACGTGCTGGTCTTGCGGGATGTTTCCAGCATGAGATTGTGGAGGTCGTCTTCGGACAGAGAGGTGAGATCGAACAGGAATTGAGAGCTTTCTTTTCCTTTGTCCAATTGCGGTATTGATCGTTTGTCTTCCGGGGCGAGAGGTGGTGTCTCAAAGGAACGGTCTTCGGAAACAGAAACGGGGATGGCATCATGAACTCCTGAGAGGGTTATCGCAAGATAGGTCTGGAGGAGGGAGGAGGGTTCATAACGGATAACTGGGTATGTGGAATCATCAAGGTCAGTTATTCGGGAAATTCTAGTCTCGTGGCTATGGAGTTGGGAGAGCCAGAACTCGTCCTTTGGGGATGCTATCAGAAAAAGAGATGGTTTCTCCCGGTTCATAAGACCCTGGATCACCCTGGCCTGGATCTGCTCGTCCACTGACAACGATCTGATATCATATACGAGAATTTCATGCTCATCTGCTCTAGATACGGAGGGGAGAAGGGGGGCGGAAAGGATATGATGATGGTTTTGGCTGAGAGAATGGGAAGGAGAAGGGAGATGTGAATCAGGAAGAGAAGGAGAGGGGGAGTGGGGAGATCTCGAAGCCTGAAATGAAAAAGATTGAGAAGGGGAGGGGGGAGTGGGGGGAAGACCCTGAAATGAACGTGATGTTCTTTCGGACAAACGGATCGGAAAAATTCGTGAGATGACATGGATAAATGGTCCTAATCTATCTCCCAGGAAAAACGGATCCTTCCATTTCTTTCCGATGATCCTCATTGCCCTTTGGATCTCAGGAGCCCCTATATAGAATCTTGCATTTACTCTTCTTCTTCCTCGTCCTCGAATTCCTCACCTTCCTCCTCACTTTCATCATCGTACTCTTCATACTCGTATTCGTCATCACCCTCGGATTCGGCTTTGTTCTTGTACATAAAGAGGATGGCTCCGATTATTCCCAGTACAACAACGGTTCCTCCGACAGCGATCACGGAAATTCCTTCTTCTTTTTCATCCTTAATGCTTCCAGGGCTTGGTTCGAAGGTCCACTCTCCGGAATCCTTGGTTGGCCCGTACCGAATGGAAAAACTTACGTTACTTGAATTTCCCTGCTGAATATTCTTGTATTTGATGCGCACGGTCTCATAGGTCGTCCCATTGTCCCCCTCCACAGGTCCAGCATCATAAACTTCTGTCTCTTCATCTCCCTGATTGATCCACCCGCCATAGTTGAGAGAACAAAAGTACTTTCCGTCCAAGTCCCAATTAAACCCCCATGCATCAAAGAAGGTGACTGATGAACTATCTGCTTTAATGATCAAGATCGAATCCATCTCCACGAGTGCACCGGATTCGTAATCAATGGTGTCGTAGAAAAGATCCACATCCTCAACGTGCCGGTATTGAATAGACAATGAGATGATATCCCCAGCGGATACATCCACCGGTTCCGCGATATTACCGCTAGTAGACATCTGTGTAGGACTATCCTTTTCAGCAGGAGTATTGTCAGCCTGGGCATGGGCAATAACTTCTCCATTAACCTTGAGATCGAACTGCCAGTCCGGTTCACCTGTGTAGCCCTCGTCGACTATCTGGTACCACAAGTTAAAGGATACGGTTCCCTGCACTGTCATAGGACCTTTGATCGTGTCGCAATCCCATGTTCCGGCATCCGCCCATTCCGCGCTTCGGGAAATGGGTGTCGATGAGTACTCTGCCTGGACACGCTTCACAGTGGGTTCTGTTTCGTTATCGTGTTCATATTCGGGGTTGAAAATGTCGTTTGCTTTCATATTGATATGAACAGTATTGAATTCCCTGGGGGGTAGTTCTCCCTCTCCCACCGGCATATGTACCATGGAAAGGGCGAGTATAAGCATAACAAGAATTGTGTATTTCACGTTCATCCGGTTCACCTCATTGAATTTTTTCATGATTCTCCTGAAATGATTATTTCAATCAGATAACCCATTCACTATAAAGTTTGTGTTACTTTCTTTGATATTTATTTTGAGATAGATTTTGTTATTCATTTTAATATTCATTTGAGATTCATTTTAATATTCATTTTAATATTCATTTTAATATTCATTTGAGATTCATTTGAGATTCATTTTAATATTCATTTTAATTAGGTTGTAGAAGCACTGCAAGATTACAATAGGTGGACACTGGGGTGATATG
>CAZTGJ010000208.1:0-5920 GCA_964613025.1 uncultured Thermoplasmata archaeon
AGATAGGTAATTTTAAAGTTACATTTCTAGGTAGTTTTGGAAGTTACACGACAGAATAGTGTTATTTATCAAATAATTGTGGTCTGAAAAATATAATTCTAATCCAATAGGAGTAAGATCCGTAGATTTAATATTTTCATTGCAAATGAATGAATTATTCGAAATAGTAATATTGGCAGAATATACAACCTGAATTCCTATTAATCCCTTATCGTAACTATACCCGTCAATGGACATAAATGTACAATTGGCGAGAATTATCTGCCCTGCTTCCTCTGAGAGGGTGATTCCCGAGACATTTGTATAGTAAAGAACAGGTTTTCCATTAACCGTATTTGACGTATCTATTGTATGAGTATTCCAATGCTCGATTGAATAGTCCTCCTGAGCAGCGTTAAAATCATAAAAATTTTCAGTAATGTATATTCCGGAATCCATCATTCTATTTCCTGATAATGATGCAGTTCGTGAATTTACGATCCCAATTGCAAAGGAACAATTAAAAAAGTCATTATCGTTTATTATGCAATTGTTCGAATCCTCAATGAGTATCCCTACAACACAATTTTTCAGTGAAAAGCCAATAAAGGAAGTTTTATCGCATTCAATACCCACGGCAATATTGTAATCGTACTGATCTATGATCGTTCTTCCATTTCCGGCTCCTTCCAATGTTAAGGATCGTGTGACCGAGATATTTTCGAGATAAATTCCTTCTTTTACAATGATCGTATCCCCATCTGCGGAGGCATTTATAGCCTCCTGAATGGAAATGTGATCTCCAGAACCGTCAATATCTACGGTCAAGGTTCTTCCCTCCCCAGTATTTACGAATGAAATAACAAGAGCAAGCAAGCCAACTATTCCTAACAGCCATATGAGCGATCTATTTCTAAACATGAAATCTCCCTCATAAAGCATACATTAATCGAGGTTTTTTAATAAGGTTGGGTTTTTGTCGCCGAGCCGACGACAATATGTGTTAACATAAGAAAACGAATTATAACGGATCTTTTCTGTTGTGGGGGCGGGGGGGGAGGGGGGGTGCATAAAGTTTTGAAGATATATGTTTATCATGAATTGAAGAGAAAATCTCAAGCCTCATCGAGTTGCTTGACCACTACAAATAACCATATGAACAATACAGCAAGTATGATCAAAAACACATTCAGAAGAGTGAAGAAGGAAACAATGTCGTCTGAATCGTTGGAGGAATCCTTATCGCTTTTTTTCATCGAATGTGGGGTTCCATTTCCATCGAGCCAGGGATCGAACCATATGGTTCCCGCAATCCTGTCCCCACCCCCCTCCGGGTTCAGTTCGTCGTGTCGTGGTCCTGTATCATTTCCCCAGTAGTTGTTTCGTGCATGAATGGTTTCGTTCTCATTTTCCGAAGCATTGATCGCCACAGTATTTCCGGAAAATCGATTATCCAATGCACTATTGTGCTTTGAACCTGCAAAAACCTTCAATCCAAGTGTGTTGTTCGTGAAATTATTCTGATTCAGTTCATTTCCATCTGATCGTACGAGTCGTATAGCTTCGGAATTCCTTGATAGATTCGATGTCGATATGGTGCAATCCTCAGACTTCACAAGAAGGATACCGAGATTATTATCGACAATATTCACATTCAGGATCGTGTTGTGATCTCCTTCTTCATTGAATATACCGTAATAATTCTGATATACCAATGATTCCTCAACAAGGATATTATCACTCTTGTCGATGTAGATAGAGAATCCGTTCTGCCATCCAATACTCCTGTTCATGCGATTGGAATCAGAATTGGAGAATTTGAAGCCATACTGAGAGTTCTGATAACTGATGACATTATACAGGTGATTGTTTTCGGAGAAGGCACTGAGATATCCATTCGCAGAGTTGGATACGCGGCAATCTGCAAGGGAATTACTATGGCTCTCTAAAAGATAGATCCCTGAAAAACCATTGGATTCACAGGTCACACCTTGAAGGATATTCTCATGGGAGTCAACAAGAAGTATTCCTGAATATCCATTCCCGGATACGTTGAGGTCCGACAGAATATTCATATTGGATCTGACAAGGATCCCGGAATCCAGCATCTGGGATCCACCTCCCGAGACATGGAATCCCCTGAAGTCCACATCAGAGGCATTCACAGTAACAACAGTTCCGTCCCCGTCCCCCCGAATAAAAGAAGTACCCGACCCGTTTCCTGTGATATTCACTGAGCTGCTTACAATGATGTTCTCATGGTAGATCCCTTCATAGACGAGGATAGCATCTCCATTCTCCGAGGCATCGATCGCATCCTGGATTAACTGGAAATCAGCTTCGCCATCGTCATCCACAGTTATCGTTGTCCCTTTACTCCCAGGTGATATAACAATAAATAGTGAGATACTAATGAATAACAATGCCAAAGGAATCATGAAAATACTGATATGGGGAGCAGGAAAGGCAGCTTCTTTTCTGCGATCGCGAAAACTCGAAATCATGATCCCTGCTGTCAATGTTCCAATAATAACTTTCTGGGAAAATGTTGACTACAGAATAGTTATTTATTTTTCTTCGCCTTCTCGGCAGCAACATTCATGTACATACCGACGGCTGCCAGTGCGGCAGCTTTCGCTGAGCCATCCCCACCGGACTTTTCCTCTGTAAGGGCTGTTTCAACCTTCTTCTGAATGTCGTAATCAGTGATGAAGTGGGTGGTAAGATTTCCCTGAAGGAATTCCGGTTCCCTGAGAATGACTTTGTGGAGCAGTATATTGGTCTTGACTCCCTTGATCTGGTACTCAAAGAGTGCTCGATTGAGTCTGGAGATGGCCTCGGATCTGTCCCTGCCCCAGACTATGAGCTTGGCGATCATTGAATCGTAAAACGGAGGGATTTCGTATCCCGAATACACACCGCTGTCAATGCGCACACCGGGTCCGCCGGGTTCATGATATTTTGTTATCTTTCCTGGGGCCGGTTGGAAGGTCATGGTATCCTCGGCGTTGATACGGGCCTCGATGGCCCATCCGTTCCCCCTGATCTGGTCCTGGGAATATCCGAGAGGCATTCCAGAAGCGACCCTGAGCTGTTCCTTCACCAGATCCACATTGGTGATCATTTCGGTAATTGGATGCTCCACCTGAAGCCGTGTGTTCATTTCAAGGAAGTAGAAATCCCCCTTTGAATACATGAACTCAACGGTTCCGGCACTGCGGTACCCCACTGTCTTTGCAGCGGCAACAGCGGCCTCGCCCATTCGAGCCCTGAGCTCCTCGGTCATCACCGGGGAAGGTGTCTCCTCGATGACCTTCTGATGACGCCGCTGGATGGAACACTCACGCTCCAGAACATGGATGTTGTTACCATGGGTATCGGAAAGGATCTGGAATTCGATATGGCGTGGTTCTTCAAGGTATTTCTCGAGGAATACTGTAGCATCCCCGAAGTTTGCCTTTGCAATACTTCGTGTCGATTCCATGGCGGCTTCGAGTTCTGATTCTTCTCGAATGATGGTCATTCCGATCCCACCGCCTCCGGCGGATGCCTTTAGCATGACCGGATATCCGATCTTGGCGGCAATATCCTTTGCCTCCTCGGGATCGGTAAGTCCCTTCTCAACTCCGGGAATAACAGGTACTCCGGCGTCCTTCATGGTCCGCTTTGAATCGATCTTGCTTCCCATGGAGTCGATGGCACTGGGTGGCGGGCCCATGAAGACGATTCCTGCCTCATCGATCTTTCGGCAGAATTGTGCATTCTCAGCAAGGAATCCGTATCCCGGATGAATTGCCTCAGCGCCGGTTTCCAGTGCAACATCAACGATCCTGTCCATATTGAGGTAGGACATGGATGCGGGTGCTTTCCCGATGTTGTACGCCTCATCGGCATATTTCTTGAAAAGGGCATTCTTGTCTCCGTCGGAAAAAACGGCAACGGTCCTGATATCCAGTTCACGACAGGCACGCATGACCCTGATCGCAATTTCGCCCCGGTTCGCTACGAGAACTTTATTAATGAATCCTTCGTCACTCATTCGTAACACCCTGGATGACACTCATGATGTAATTTCCCTTCTCAACTGAGTCCCCTTCCTCCACAAAGATCTCGCCAACTTTTCCCGTATTTGGAGATTCGATATTGTTTTCCATCTTCATGGCCTCGAGGATAGCGACCACTTCACCTTCCTTTACATGATCACCGATAGTTACCTTGAGCTTGGTGATGAGACCCTGCATTGGACTTTTAATACCGTTTTTCACATCTTTCAGTCCTTCCGAGGTACCGGCAGATCCTGCATCCAGTGAAATGAATCCGCCCTTTGGTTCTATCTTGACCTCGAAAACCTCCCCGTCGACTTCGACCTCATATTCGGTGGGGATGCCGGTAGGTTGTGGTGGTTCGGGAGCAGCAGGTTTAGCAGCGGCAGATTGTGGTGGTTCGAGGGTTTCTTCAATACACTCGCCCTTCAGGAATTTTGCCCCTACAACCGGGTATATGGCATAGATGAGCACATTCTCATCGGTGGTTTCAATGCCCATCTCTTCGAGTTCCTTTTTTCTCATATCCCATTCGGGCTCAAGGGTGTCCGCAGGTCTTCCTGTAATAGGTTTCTCATCACCGATGATCTTTTTCTGGATCTCGGGATCAACTGGGGCAGGGGTCGAACCATACATCCCCTTCACATAATTCTTTGTTTCCTGGGGACACACCAGATAGCGTTGCCCCATGAGGACGTTCATGACACCCTGAACACCAACAACCTGTGATGTTGGGGTCACCAGGGGAGGATATCCCAGGTCCTTCCTGACCTTTGGGATCTCGGCGAGTACATCCTCGAAACGCTGCATGGCATTCTGCTGCTTGAGCTGTGATACAAGATTCGAGAGCATTCCCCCCGGTACCTGATAGATCAGGACACGGGTATCCACACGCTCCGAGATGGGATCAAGAATTGATCGGTACTTCTCCTTGAGTTCTCTGAAATACGCAACGATCTCAGAGAGGTCCCTGATATCGATGCCGGTATCGTAGGGTGTTCCCTCGAAGGCTGCAATGACTGCCTCGCAGGGAGGCTGAGCCGTTCCACCACTAAATGGTGAGATGGCAGTGTCCAATATGTCGACACCGGCCTCTGCCGCTGCCCAGTAGGACATCATGGCCATACCGGAGGTTCCATGAGTGTGAAGACTAACGGGAAGGTTGACCTCCTTTTTAATGCCCTTCACCAGGTCGTAGGCTGCTTTCGGGGTTATCATTCCTGCCATGTCCTTGATGCAGATTGAATCCACATCCCGCTCTGCCAGTTCAATTGCGAACTCAGCAAATTTATCCACGGTATGCACAGGAGAGATGGTGTAGGAAATGCATCCCTGGGTATGTGATCCAGTTTTATTCACCTGTTTAATAGCAACTTCCAGGTTCCTAATGTCGTTCAATGCATCGAATATCCGGAATATGTCAACTCCGTTGCTGGCTGCACGGTCAACGAATTTTATCAGGATATCATCAGGATAGTTGTGGTATCCGACGATGTTCTGTCCACGGAGGAGCATCTGCAGTGGAGTCTCAGGCATGGAACGCTTCAATGCTCTCAACCTTTCCCAGGGATCTTCGTTCAGGTATCGAATCGGGACATCAAAGGTTGCCCCACCCCAGACCTCAAGGGAATACCATCCGATCTCATCCATTTGCTCTGCGATGGGTAGCATATCTCTGGTCCTCATTCGGGTAGCGAGGAGTGATTGATGTGCGTCCCTGAAAATTGTCTCAGTTATTTTTACACCCGTGTAAATGCCTCCTGTTACGATACATTTATGGACATAGTACTGTGGAGGGGGTCAATTACAACTTATTATTAAACATTGTGACTGCATCAATATAATGTGTTATCCGCCAAAAATTTCGCCAAACATTTTTATTGGATTATTGGCGTTCA